>JAFOFP010000231.1 GCA_017387285.1 Lachnospiraceae bacterium | reverse complement strand
GGTGCCTCAGTCTGAGTGGTCTTCTCGCCACAACCTGCCAGCAGTCCCATGCACATGATGACTGCAAGTAAAGTAGCTAAAATTCTTTTCATCTTGGAAATCCTCCATAAATATTTTTTGACAAAAAGTTTCGCCAAGTTTTGTCACGATAGAGATTAGCACAAATTTGAGGACAAGTCAAGTCCGGTTTTTCGCCAATTTTCGTTGATTTTTCAAGGATTTGTGCAACTTAATGCCCTGTACGAACCTTTTTGTTTTTATCGTTTCGAAACTTTTTTCACTTTTCTTTCGTTTTATTTTCTCTTATTTTTCTTTATTTTATTATGTTTTTTTTAATATTTATTTTATATTTATATTTCTTAAGTTTAGTATTTTGCTTGCGCCTCCAAGAATTTTCTGTTATAATCCCAAAATAAGATTTTGTTTATTTATGTCATATTTCACAAAAATTAAGGGAAGGTTTTTCCAATGGCCACCATCAATGATATCGCCGAAAAACTGGGTGTCTCCAAAAGCACGGTCTCCAAGGGCTTAAACAATGCAACCGACATCAGTGAGGAAATGCGCAAAAAAATCCTGGAAACAGCAGTTGAACTGGGATATACCAACAAACGGCTCCAGAAAAAGGAAAAAAAGCTCTGTATTTTGATCGAAAACATGGATTTTGAGACCCCAAATCAGTTCGGCTACGAATTAATCCTGGGTTTTAAGCAGATGGCCGAGCCGGAAGGCTGGGTCGTTGATGTTGTTCCTATGACCATGGAGTTTCAGCGATTAAACCCCTACGGCGTTTTTATGATGCAGCAAGGGTATCAGGCAGCCTTTGTCTTGGGCTTTTCCCTGCTTGATCCATGGATGCAGGAGTTTCGTACCACACGCTTTCCCACCGTGCTTTACGATAACTATATGAAGGAAAATCCGCATATCGCATCGGTTGGCTGCGACAGCCAGGAGGGCTTTGATCTGGCTGTCAAGCATTTGATGCGGTTGGGTCATACCAAGATCGGACTGATTTCCGGTCCGCTGGACTCCTATATTCTGAAAGCCCGCTATCACGCCTACATTAATGCCATGAGCAAATACGGACTGGAGGTCAATGAGGATTACATCGGACTGGGGTACTATGTTTCCGAGTCCACCAGAACCCACATCCCACGCCTTTTGGAAAAGGGGGTAACCGCAATCCTCTTCTCCCACGACGTCCGAGCCATCTCTGCGCTGACGGAGTGCTCAGACCGCGATCTTCGCATCCCGGAGGACTTAAGCATCATCGGTTTCGACGATCTGCCCATGACCGCTTACACCGACCCGCCGCTGACCACCATCCGTCAGGATCGTATCTCTCTGGGCAAATGCGGCTACTATGCACTGACCTGTCTGCTGAACAAGGTCCCCATCGGTTCTATCCTGCTTCGCGCACCGCTTATTGTTCGCAAAAGTACCGGACCGGTGCCTCCGGAAAAATCCGTGCTGAAAATCAAAGCTTCCGAAAGTATATCAGCGGCATTGGGCAAACCGAGCGCTCCCACTTCAAAACGCTCCAAGAGCAAAACCGCGAAATAATCCCCTCAGTGACCGGTCAGCGTTTTTCTCCGGTTCCCAGCAATTCATCTACATACCGACTGCACTGACTCTTTTGAGCATAACGCTCTCTCACATAGAACAGATGCAGTCGGTTTTTTGCTCTGGTCATGGCCACATAAAACAATCGTCGCTCTTCCTCCACATCCGCCTCTCCATTGGCTCTGGAGTGAGGCACCACGCCCTCATTGACATCCGGCAGCAAAACGATAGGGTATTCCAGCCCCTTGGCACTGTGCATGGTCCTGATCACAATGCGATCCTTCCCAAACTCTCCTGCCCTGCCTTCCTTCGCCTTCTCCTTCAATGTCTCTGTATACGTCTCAATCTGTTTCAGTAGCGCAGGATACGTTCTGATCCCCTCCACTGCCGCCTCAAACTCATCCAAGGCCGCAAAAATCTCTTTCGGATCTATCCGACGGTATTTCGCATACTCCACCACATATTCATCGTATCCCACTGCCTTTCGGATATACCGTATCGCTCCGTAGGGAACCATACGACGGATCATGGCCAGACTTTGCTCAAACACCTCCAGCCGCTCGGTCATCCATTGGCGGTCACTGCACTGTTCCTTCAATCCGTCAAGATCAATGTACGGCTCATTTAACCGTGTCCGGCTGACGTAGCGATTGGGTTTATTGATGATCCGAAGCAAATCTCTGCGCTCACGGCTGCCGTGAGCTACCCGCATATAGGTCAGAATATCCTGAACCGCCCAGTGTTCATACAGATTCGGAAGAAAGCTTCCCATGGTAAAGGGCAGATTATGCTCCAACAGCTTACCTACCAGATTATTCTGCCCCATGTTGGTGCGGAATAAAATGGCAATATCTCCCGGCATATATCCCTCATTCAAATATTGCTTGATTCGTTCAATCATATGCTCATATTGTTCTTTAATCGTAGGACAAGGCCATACGGTAACCAGACCTTCCGCCTCCGAGGCTGCCGTCAGATTTTTCTTCAGACGAACCGTATTGTGGCCAATCACCTTGGATGCCGCGGATACGATCTTGCGGTCAGAGCGATAGTTGACCGTCAGGCTGATCTGTTTTGCTCCCGGATAATCCTTGGTAAAATTCAGCATAATTTCGGGTTTGGCTCCGCGGAAGCGGTAAATTGACTGATCATCGTCACCCACAATAAACAGATTATTCTGAGGTGCCGCAAGCATCCGCACAATATTATATTGGATCAGATTGATATCCTGAAACTCATCGATCAGAATATAGGTAAACCGCTTCTGCCATCCCGCCAGAATATCCGGGCGCTGCTTAAGAAGCTCCAGACACATGACGCAAATATCGTCAAAATCAATCTTTCCTGCCTGCTCCAACGCCTTCTGATAAGCCGAATGGACAGAGCGAAAAACCTCCTCCGGACAGTTTTTCGCGTAATAATGCGTCAGATCAAGCATTTCCCCTTTGACCAGACTGATCTCACTGACGATCCCCTGAATAAATTCACTTTCATCTTCGATATCCAACTCCAGCTTGCCCACAATCTCTCTCAGCAAAGCGTGTTTCTGCTCTTCCGTTACAATAACGTCGCCACCCATGCGGTATGCGCTGCGCAAAATATGAAAATACACCGAATGAAAGGTACCAAACGTAACCGATGAGAATGAATTTCCCATCAGTTCGTAAAATCTCGATTTCATCTCGGCTGCCGCCGCTCTCGTAAAGGTAATCACCAGAATATTGGCCGGATCGATATGGCATTCATTGATCAGATGACGGATGCGATGTGTAAGAACTAAAGTTTTTCCTGAACCGGGACCTGCCAGAACTCTGGCAGGTCCCGTGTTGTGACGAATCGCAGCAAACTGCTCTTCATTTAAAGACAGTTGATTATTTTTCATTCAATCTCTCTCAGTTTTTCAAACAAATCTCCCATCAGGGCATCCCGATGGATATGGTAAACATAGCGGATCAATGGACGGGTACGGTCAAATGCCCAGTGATCATCATACTCAGCGATGGGCGCAGGTTCAAGACGATCATCCATAAACTTTCCGGGCAGCAGCCATGCTACCGCTGTCACATCCCAGATAGGCTTGCTCCAGTAAGGTCCTCGCTTATTGTCCGACGCATGCTCCGCCGTAATCTCGTAGAGATAATCGCAGAACGAATTTTGCCCCTTAAGCCAATGCTCAAGTTCGTACCTGGTGGTAGAAAAAGCGGAAACCACACCCTTACAAGGGATCAGTACCACCGGTGCACGGTCAAATACCACACGGACTGCCGCAACATCCTGAAAACAGTTGAACTCATGGTTGTCCGGCCACTCAAAGGAATGACCTCCAAGCCAAACCACAACAATGCGATCTGCAATCTCGGGATTGAGCAGCAGTGCGGAAGCCACATTGGTGATGGCTCCGATGGCAATCACATATAGCGGATTTTCCGATGTATACTGCATCGCCCGCTCAGCCAGATCCTTAGCTGCATCGGAAATCACCGGAGTCTTTTCGTCCGCCAAAAACCGCTCACTGCCACGGTACACCATACCACTCAGATCTTCGCGGCCAATAAACGCAAGCACCTTAAAGATTTCCAGATAGCTTTTCTCCAGCCCCTCCTCCACGGAGGCAACTTTTTTATTGTACACCGGGGCAAAGGGCGCCGCATAGAGAGCCTTCAGATGAAGATACTCCCCATTCCGGATCAGATAGGCAATGGCATACTGATCATCGATCTCATTGTAAGCATCGGTATCCAATACCACATCCACCGGGCCGGTAGGTTTCTGAAGCATGGAAAGGCGGGTAACCTCGTTCATCATAATGTCCTCCCAATCTTTTTCGCATTCACAGGTTAATGCATACACCGTGTCCCATTGGCACGCCTTCCGACGTCACTCATGATAACTTGACGATAGCTTCGTTGATTCGCTTTAAGGTCTCCTCTTTTCCGAGAAGCTCCATGATCTCAGTAGCTCCGCAAGGAGTGGTCTGCTTTCCGGAACATGCAGTACGGATCGGCCACATCACATAGCCATTCTTATATCCCTTCTCCTGCACAAACTCAACCAGACGGGCAAACAGCGCATCATTGGAGTAATCCTCCTGTGCCTCAAGGACAGGCAGAACCTCCTTCAGTACATTGAGGGAGCTCTCCTCGTTGGTCTTCATCTTCTTATGGCAGTACATGGAAGCATCATACTCCGGAACGGCAGACAGGAAATCCACCTGCTCAGCGATATCGGGGAACACCTCGATACGGGTCTTTACCATAGCTGCGATCTTTTTCAGATCCATCCCGGCAGGCACCGCTGCCTTCAGATAGTCCTCGGCCATCTCATAGAACTTGTCAAAGTCCATGGCCTTCATATACTCGCCGTTCATCCAACGCAGCTTCTTAATATCGAAAACAGCGGGGGACTTGCTCATATGATGATAGTCGAAAGCCTTAACCAGCTCCTCAAGGGTGAAGATCTCACGATTCTCATCGGGGCTCCAGCCAAGGAGCGCCACATAGTTTACCACCGCCTCAGTGATAAAGCCCTGCTCGATCAGATCTTCGTAGGAGGAATGACCGCTTCTCTTTGAAAGCTTCTGATGATCCTCATTGGTGATCAACGGGCAATGTACATATACAGGCTCCTTCCAGCCAAATGCCTGATACAGACGGGTGTACTTCGGAGAGGAAGACAGATACTCATTTCCGCGGACAACATGGGTAATCCCCATGAGATGATCATCCACAACATTTGCAAAGTTATAGGTAGGGTAACCATCGGACTTGATCAGGATCATGTCGTCCAGTTCCTCATTGTTTACGGTGATATCGCCATAGATATCGTCGGAGAAAGTAGTGGTACCCTCCTTGGGGTTGTTCTGACGGATAACGTAGGGCACGCCTGCCGCCAGCTTCGCCTCGATCTCCTCCTTGGACAGATACAGACAGTGCTTATCATAAACCACGATCTCCTTACCTGCCACGGTGGTGCGAAGACTCTCCAGACGATCCTTGTCACAGAAGCAGTAATAAGCCTCGCCTTTCTCAATCAGTTTCTTGGCATACTCCAAATAAAGGCCTGATGCCTGACGCTCACTCTGAACGTAAGGGCCGCAGCCGCCATCCTTATCGGGACCCTCATCGTGAATCAGTCCGGTCTTTTCCAAAGTGCGGTAAATGATCTCAACCGCTCCTTCCACAAAACGCTCCTGATCAGTGTCCTCTATTCTCAACAGAAAATCTCCATCCTCATGCTTGGAGATCAGATATGCGTACAGTGCGGTACGCAGATTTCCTACATGCATCCGTCCGGTGGGGCTGGGTGCAAATCTGGTTCTTACTTTGCTCATTGGTTTTTCCTCCTATTATAAAAAGCAAATCCTTGCTTTTCTTCTTTTCATCATGGGAACAACAGCCCATTAACCAGTATAGTGTAGCACAGAAGTTTGGATTTGTCACTCATTTTATCCAAACATCACATACTCTTTCACCGGCTCTGCCGCCTCGATCTTCTCCGCATACAGCACCGGTCCCTCGCCCTTGTAGGATTTCTGATACTCCACCGCGATCCGCACGGTCACCGTCACCCACTGATTGTTGGACCAGTTTACCGCCTCGGGGGCCTTGGCAATAAAGCCAAGGAACACCGTGTCATCCTCACAACAGGTCATAGCCTTTCGCCCGGGAATAAAGTTATTTTTCGGCATACCGAAAGGGCGATACACCATGGCCGTAAATCTCACCAGCTTGCCCAGATAACGCTCGGGGTTGTCCATAGCATCCATGAACCAGATCCCGTAGGATTTGGTATCCACATCAATGATGGGTGCATCCAGATCATAGGGCAGATCCTCCACAAAATCCTGACGGATCTCTCTGCGATCCTTTCCCTCAAACACCAACTCCGCACCGGTATTTACCGCTTTGATGATCCGCTTCATATTCAGCAGATCCATCTCACGGTCAGCCCGGTTAACAAATACAACCTCCGAATTTTTCAGCATATTTACAAACTGAGACCGCATGTTGGAATAATACAGGAAGAAGGTGTTGGCATCGATCAGCGTAAGCTGCTGATACAGGGGCCAGTTGTCCGGCAGATCCAACTCCAGCGGATTCCACATGCCGTTCCACTCAAACACCACGCGCTCAAACTTCATCTCATTTTGCAGCTGTTCCAGTTTCTCTCTGGTCAGCACTTCCTGCTCCTCCACCGTGTAGGTAATAATGCGATTTTTCTGCAGGAATGCCTTCTCATACTCGGCCTCACCCTCCTCGCAGATAATCAGCAGTGTATTCCCGCGTACAGCAAAGTAATCTGCAGCCAAGGTCTCCTTGATAAACTCAGTCTTTCCACTCTCCAAAAAACCGGTAAACATATATACCGGGATTTCACGTTTTCGTCCTAACATAAATGTCTCCCAATTTCTATACTTTATTTTAAACGATACATTGATTCTGTTTCTTCATCCAGAACAAACAAAATCAAAGCAAATAAATCAATTCGCACAACCGACTGTCGACTCCCATTCTTTCAAAAAAGTCCACTACCATAGTCGGTAGCCAACAGTGACTTTTCAAATTCTCTCCAATACATCCAGACTGGTTCCTGTTTCCAGCATATACCCACATTCATCGCAGCGTTCATCGGAAGCCAAGGTTCCCGTCACTCCGACTCTGCCGCCCATGCGCACAAACACTTCCAGTTCATTTCCACAGTTGGGACATTTCACTTCCACCAATTTAGGGGTGGCTTTTCCTTCTTCACAACCTTTTAATATCATAACGATTTTCCTCTTTTCGTATTCACTGCTTATTATTATACCTCACCGCTCCATTTTTGTCACCTGCATTTTTAAAGGGGCTCCCGCACCTCTGTACGAAAGCCCCGCCTGTAAACAGGTTTATTTTCTTCCAAACAGGATCTCCAGCATCATCTCCTGCAATCCGGAACCGATGACACATACGCGGCCTGTTACCTGAGGTGCACCTTCACGGATCTCACACTCACCGGGAACCATGTCAAAATACAGCCACTTTCCGGGCTCGGTGGATGCCACCATACCTTTGCTTCTCAGTACCATACCGTAGCAGTTATTGTTCAGTGCAGCCAGGATGGTGCGAAGCTGCTCCTCACTGAAGGCCAGCGGAGTCTCGTAACCCCAGCTGGTGAACACCTCATCTGCGTGATGGTGGTGATGTCCATGGCCGTGATCGTGACCACAGGTACATTCATGATCGTGGTCATGATGGTCGTGACCGCAGGTACACTCATGATCGTGGTCATGATGGTCATGGCCACAGGTACACTCATGATCGTGGTCATGATGGTCATGGCCACAGGTACACTCATGATCGTGGTCATGATGGTCATGACCACAGGTACACTCATGATCGTGATCATGATGGTCATGGCCACAGGTACACTCATGATCATGGTCGTGATGATGCCCGCAGCTGCACTCGTGCTCCTCCATCTCTCTCAGTACATCCGCTGCGAAATCTGCCTTTTTCTCGATTTCTGCCAGAATCTGCTCACCGGTCAGCTGATCCCAAGGGGTCGTGATGATCAGTGCGTGATCATTGAGTCCCTTGATCAATTCGATGCACTGTTCCAGTTTTTCTTCTGAAATATCGTCGGTACGACTCAGCAGGATGGTTCCGGCATGTTCCACCTGATTCTTGAAGAACTCACCAAAGTTTTTCAAATACATCTTACATTTTTTAGCATCCACAACAGTGATCGCATTGCCCAGCTCCACGTCCTCGTTCTGTACTGCGTCAGTCACCGCCTTGGTCACGTCAGACAGCTTACCCACACCGGTGGGCTCGATGATGATGCGGTCCGGATGGTAAGTGTCGATCACTTCCTTTAACGCAGTCACAAAATCGCCTACCAATGAACAGCAGATGCAGCCGGAATTCATCTCACGGATCTGCACACCGGCCTCCTGAAGAAAGCCTCCATCCACTGCAATCTCTCCAAATTCGTTCTCGATCAAGGCCACCTGCTCTCCGGAAAGAGCCTCCTTCAGCAGTTTCTTGATCAATGTCGTCTTTCCGGCACCCAAAAATCCGGAAATCACATCTACTTTTGTCATTATTTTCGCCTCCACTATTTCAAAGCCGTTGCCTATTGATTATATCAATTACTCTTTATTTCATTATATCACAGATTGTCAAGGCCGGTCAGCCGGCAGTCCCCACACGCCTTTTTACTGTCTTCATACATCCGATCAGTGCCAGAACCAAAAATGATGCTGTTATTATCCAGGCCACAGGCGTACTCAGGCAAACTGCGCTGAATCCAAACCTGGGAACCAATAACACGCTGACACCCACTCTGCCCAGGGTTTCAAACACTCCGGCCAACATGGCAAGGGCAACATACCCCATTCCCTGGATCATCGAGCGAAATGTGGTGATAATCCCCAGAGGGATATAGGTTAATGCCAGACAGATCAAGTAACGTCTGGATTGATTTATGATCACCTCTGCCTCCGGCTCAAGAAACAGCAGTAACATCTGTCTGCCCAATAAAAGCTGTATTCCCAGTGCAACGACAGAATACACACAGACAAAGGCAAACATCGCCTTTGTTCCCTGAATCAGACGGTCTGTTTTTCCGGCGCCGGTATTCTGACCACTGTAGGTAACCGCCGCCACACCCAACGTTTCCAGCGGGCAGCCTAAGAAAGCATGGATCTTATCGCCCGCCGCCACAGATGCCACCGCAGCGGAACCCAACCCATTTACCGCTGACTGCGCACTGAGACCGCCGATGGCGATGGCGGTAATCTGCAGTCCCACAGGGATGCCCATGGCACAGAGGTTCGAGGCATATCGTGGATTCCACTCCCAGTCTTCTTTACCCAATCTCAGAGCAGAATACTTTTTCCTGATATATATGAGGCAACAGAGTCCGGCCACCAACTGGGCAATCACCGTGGCCATGGCCGCTCCGGCCACCCCCAGCTTCAGCAAAAGAATAAAACATATATCCAACAAGATATTCAGTCCGGACGAGAACATCAAGAAG
>JAFOFP010000230.1 GCA_017387285.1 Lachnospiraceae bacterium | reverse complement strand
CCCCTTGTTGCGGAGCGGATGGCAGAGGCGGCACAGTATTTGGTGGGGGAACATGACTTTACCAGCTTTTGTTCCGTGGCCACGCAGGTGGAGAGTAAGGTACGGACGATCTATTCGTTGGATGTGATCCGGGAGGGAAAGCTGATCACCCTGCGGGTGGAGGGCAGCGGTTTCCTCTATAATATGGTTCGGATCATTGCAGGAACCTTGATCAAGGTTGGACAGGGAGCAATGGAGCCGGAGCAGATCAGGGAGATTTTGGAGGCCATGGATCGCCAGAAGGCAGGACCCACGGCACCGCCGGAGGGGTTGACTCTGGTGGAGATCAGGCAGGAATGTAACGATTAAATGAAAAAGTATGAGAGGCGGATGCTCCGAAACGGGGTGTCTGCCTTTTGAATTTGCAGTGAAAGCAACTTGGATCAGAAATTTGTTGACAATGGTATCTTACTGTTGTAAGATATTCCTACAGAAGTAGGAAATAGAAAACGGGAGGATGAAGAGATGAAGCTGACACAGGCAGAATGGTCTGTAATGGAGGTGTTGTGGTCCGGAGAGGAGTTTTCGTTGGGAGAAATCACCGATGCGCTGATGGATGTGCAGGGCTGGAATCGAAAGACGGTGTTTACTTATCTGACCCGTATGGAGAGTAAAGGTCTGGTTCGGATTGACCGCACACAGACACATCCCTACTCGGCGGCGCTGAACCGGGAACATTGCGCCAGAGAGGAGCGGGATGAACTGCTCACCAAAGTATACCGAGGGGCTGCCGGAGATTTGATCGCAGCCTTTTTGAAGGAAGCTAAGATATCTCAGGACGAGGTGGATAAGCTTCGGCGGATGCTTGATGAGATGGAGGTATAGGGATGGGAAGTATCTGGGGAGTTCTTCTGCAGACAGCAACGGTTTCTCTGATCGCAGGGTTATTGCTCATTGTGAAATGGGTGATGGCGGATAAATTATCACCCAAATGGCAATATGGGGTGTGGAGTGTGTTGGCATTGCGGATATTGATTCCGGTGAGGATGGACAGAGAGATTTTTGGATCGTTGCCCCTATGGACAGAGACGATTAAGGGCAGGGTGGAATATGGACTGAACTCGGTCTATTCCGGAGAGTATGTTCCGATTTCCGGCGGTACGGTGGTTCCGCTGATCACGAAGGTGCCGGTCAGCGTTACGGATTGGTTGTATGTGATTTACGGTGCAGGAGTAGTGTTTACACTGCTCCGATATGGATATCTGTATTGGCGGATGCGGAGTCTGCTGCGAAAGAGTGAGACGGTTTCCGCGGAGATGAAAGCGGTGATCCGGGAGATTTGCCGGAAACATAAACTGAGCTCCTGCACTGCGGTTGCGGTGAGAGGACTGCCGTCGCCTTTCATCAGCGGGGTGTTGCATCCTGTCTTGGCAGTTCCTGCCGGTGAACCGGTGGATGAGAAGGTGATCCTTCATGAATTACTGCATTTGCGTACCGGAGATCTGGTACAGAGCGTGTTCTGGTGTGTGTTAAAGAGCCTTCATTGGTTCAATCCTTTCCTTAGATATGTGTTTGATTGGATCGGGAATGATATGGAGAGTCTTTGCGATTATCGGGTGCTGGAGCGTTTGGAGGGCGAGGAGAGGAGACAATATGGGGAATTGTTACTGCAAATGGTCAATGAGCGATTTGCCAGAGTGCCCGGAACCACAGCCGTATCCAACGGGGGAAAACATATTGCCCGCCGGATCGAAGCCATCGTGCGATTTAAAAAGTATCCTCAGGGGATGATGATCGTTGCCCTGTGCAGTGTGGTGATTTTGTTGATTCCGTCATTGGTCGGATTTGCTGCAAGTTATGAAGGGGAGAATTATCGGCCCTCCGGTGAATTGGATATGCCTGAAGCGATGGCCATGGCGCGGATCAATCGGTGTACCACGAAGGCAGCAGCCTTGGATACCTACGCCAAGGGGCTGATTTTTGAAAACGGAATATACGTTGCTATGGCTTCACCCATGGATAGACATGCGGAACTGGAAACACAGATGCGGCATTACAGAGAAGTCTACGGGTGGGTTGCCTATCATCTGGAGGCGTCCGATGGACTGGAGTATGTGGATGCGCTGTCCCAATATCGGGTCTATAATCTGACAGACTGTGGGGATGGTGTGTATGAAGCGCTGCTGGGGATTGAGGTGCGTCGCTTGCCCGATGAAAGCGGAAACGGTTACCTTAAGGATGAGGAGGGTAACGTGATCGAAGAGGGGGCGGTGTTGATTCCGGTGCGACTGAGACAGGACAATGGCTGGATCGTGGAGGAGTGCGGGGAGAGACAGTTGATCGATATATCTGGGAAATCTCTCTGGGAGATGGTACCGCCGGTTGTTGTGATGGCGGGCAAAGGTGAGACGGGGGCAGTGAGTGTCACAGTTACCGTGGCGTACAATGTGACAAATATAATGCCGGAATCACCGAAAACGACGATCACCATCGGAACAAAAAATCTTCAGAATGCTGTAGATGCAGATGTGCAGTTTGATCAGGTTTGGGAATATCATCGGATGAGCTATGACAGCAATGTAAGAACGATTGAGGAGGGGCCTTTCTTGGGGATGGCATTCTGCGTTGCAGAGCCGAAAACGCCGGAGGAGAGAGTGGTTTTTTCGGAAACCGTATCCATTGTGGACGGATCCGGAAATTTGGGGATGGTAGAGAGCGGCTCACATCATTATGATGGAGCAAGCAGGACCTACATACCTGGATGGAGCGGCTGGCTATACGGAGCAGGCGGTTCAACGGTGGTACCGGGCAGTGACGAGTTGGTGAAGCTGCCGAAAGAATATCAGGCCGCAGTCTATTGGGACGGAGTGCTGAAAGAGATCATCGATATAGAACGTGAAATAGAGTAAAACATGACGGAGGGGAAGAGATGGAATATTTGACCACACAGGAAAGACTGAGCAGTATAGCCAAGAAGCTGGGCTGGGGATACATATTGATCCATGCACATATCAATCTGGGGACGTTGGACATATTGCCAGATTGGCTGGGATACCTGTTGATCTATCAGGCGATCTGTCTGTTGGAGGACGAAGAGGAGTCTGCCGGTCTGTTGAAGCCAATGGGGATCGGACTTGGAGCATGGGCCGGGATCTGCTGGGTGATGAAGTTGTTTGGCGTGTCCGTCAATATGTATCTGATCACCTTGATCGTCAGTGTGATCTCTCTGTATTTTCATTTCCAACTGCTGACCAATATGGCGGCGCTGGCGGAAGGCTACGATTGCCCTCAGAGTGGTACACTTTTAAAACTGCGTAATGTTCGGGTAGTCATGGAAACGATATCGGTTATTTTGTTGAGCGTTCTGGCCGGCACCGGTGAGGAGTGGGCACAGTGGATGGTTATTGTATTGGCCTTCGTCCAGCTGATCGTTATGGTTGTGCTGATGTTTCAGCTGTTTGATCTGAGCCGGACGTTTCGGGACATGGAGATCATCGAGGGGACTGAGGAGCAGAGTGAAGATGAAGGCCATTCACATTGATCCCATTTGTATTCGGAATAAATGATACATCTGTGTCGGCGATGATTCCGGTGATTTCACTGGAACGGCAGAGCGTAAAGGTGGAACGCTTGCCCAGTTTCTCAGAGGTGCAAAGAAAATACTGTTTTTTGGCATGGGCGATCATGAGTTTTTTCTGGTGGATACCCGGTTCGGAGACTCCGCTGATCAGACCGTCACTGTCAAGGGTCTGGGCAGAAAAGAACAGGTAGTCCACATTGATGGCCTCGATATTATCCATGCTCCATGCACCGCGGGTGATGTAGTTTTTGGGATCCATCTTTCCGCCAAGCACATAGACATCCACCCCGTTTTCGCAGAGCTTCACCGCAGTTTTGATACAGTTGGTGAAAACCGATATTCCCAGATTGGCGGGGATGAAATCGGCGATATTCATGGCAGTGGAGGAGGAGTCCAGAAGCACGCTGGAGTTTGGCTCGATCAGACTGGCGGCGTACTGGGCAATTTTTCGCTTGGATTCCTTGGATTGGGCGGCCCTGAAGGTGAGAGGGAGGGCGAGGTCCTCCACACTGGACAGGATCACATTGCCGTAGGATAAATGTACGGCCCCGTTTTTTTCCAGAACGCGAAGGTCCCTCCGGATGGTAGCGGGGCTGGTGTATAGTTGGGCGCACAGTTCCTTTACGCTGCTGCATTTTCCGCTTTTGATGAGTTCCAGGATCTCGTTTTGTCTCTCTGCCAGATTCATAATGGCCTCCGCGATGATTAAAATGATGAATGTGATTAATTTGGTGGAATTATAGCCTGAAAATGATTATTTGTCAATATTTGAGCCATTATTGACATGATATTTCACCATAGTTATAATATAAACTAACCAAAGCGTCAACTGATCGTTTACGAGTTGATCATGCTAATTGATGAGGGGGTAACAAATAATGAATGCATTGACGTTAAGTGTAACCAAAGAGTACGACTGTGATGTGCTGGTAGTCGGGGGCGGTGTGACCGGAATTGCGTCAGCGATCTGTGCAGCCAGACAGGGTGCCAGTGTTATTCTCTGCGAGACCGGAGGATTTCTTGGCGGAACGGCTACCAAGGGTTTGGTGGGACCGTTCATGACCTGCTATGACCATGCAGGAGAAAATCGGATCATCCGCGGCTTTTTTGCCGAGTTGGTTGATCGACTGATCGCAGAGGGCGGCGCGATTTCCTACGAGGATTGCCCCGGCTGTGACAGTTACAGTGGCTATCGCCTGACCGGCCATATCGGCGTTACACCTTTCTCCGTAGAGATTTTTAAGCGCGTGGCAGAGGAGATGTGTCTGGAGGCAGGCGTTCGCCTGATCTACCATACCCGTCTGATTGCATGCGACACCGAGGATAATGTGATTAAAAAGGCATACTTTGCGGCAGTGCCCGGCATTGAGGCAGTGACAGCGAAGGTGTTTATCGATGCCACCGGCAGTGCTACGCTGGCTTATCATGCGGGGGCTGAGACCTTCAGAGGCGACGAAGAGGGATTCGTACAGACGGCATCCCTGTTCTTCCAGATCAGAGGGGTTGACCGTGAGGTGCTGGATGCATACATGGAGAAAAATCTGGAGCCTCGCAAGCGTTTCTTTATGGATGAGATCGTGGAAGCGAGAAAAGTCGGAAAGTTCCCTTGCGGTACTTACAAATTCCGTATTTTCGAGGGTCTTAACGGTATTTGGACCGTAAACATGGCTCAGGAGGATGATCAGGTAAATGAGTTGGACTCTGAGGCCTTGTCCATGGCTGAGATCCGCCAGAGAAAACAGATTCCGGAGCTGATGGCGTTCCTGAAGGAAACCATTCCCGGATGTGAGAATATTGAACTTTTGACCTCTGCCTCTGACCTTGGTGTCAGAGAGAGCCGTCGTATCGTGGGTAAGATAATGCTGATGGGCGAGGATCTGCAGAAGTCCAGCTACAAAGAGGAGCAGATCGCAGTCTGTGCAAACTCCATGGATGTACATACCAGTACCGGTGTAAGCTATCTGACCCATACCGGAAACAACTATTACATTCCTCTGGGAAGCCTGATCTCCAAAAATATCAAGAATCTGATGGCAGCAGGTAAAAATGTTTCTGCAGATAAATTTGCATTTTCCGCAATCCGCGTCATGACCCCTTGCTTTGCCATGGGACAGGCGGCAGGAATCACGGCAGCCCTTGCGGCCAAAGCAGACGGAGACGTGGCAAAGGTTAATGTTAAGGATGTTCAGCAGCTGATTCTGGAAAACGGAGGATATTTGGAATGTTAAAAATTGGTGTTCAGTCTTCTCATTGGTATGATGAGAAACACCCGGAAGAGAGCATAAAATTGATCCACGACTGTGGATTTGAGAGTATTGATTACAATATTCACCTTTTTTTCCTGCCAAAGAGCATACGGGCAAACGAGAGATCGGAGTTCTTTGAGCAGTCCATCGATGAGATACTGGACCACTATCGTCCCCTGAAGGCGGCCGCTGAGCGCTGGCAGGTGGAGATCGGTCAGCTCCACGCACCCTTTCCTCTTCACATAGAGGGAAATGACGAATTGAATGATTATCTGATCATGACGGTGGAGAAATCCTGCGCAGTAAGTCAGTTTTTGAACTGTCCCGCTGTGGTGGTGCACCCTTTCATCCATAAGGATAAGGAGACGGAGCGGCAGGTTAATCTAACGATGTATCGCCGGATGATTCCCTTTGCAAAACGCTATGGAGTGAAGTTGTGTCTGGAAAATTTGTATTCCGATTTTAACGGGCGGCCCATAGAGGGCTGCTGCGCAGATGCGGCAGAGGCTTGCTGGTATATTGACACCTTGAATGCGGAGGCGGGAGAGGAAATCTTTGGTTTCTGTTTTGACATCGGTCATGCCAATCTGGTCGGACGCAATGTTCTGGAGTTTATCCGTACACTGGGCCCCAGATTGACCATTCTTCACATTCACGACAATATGGGTGAGAAGGATTCACATTTGATTCCCTGCACCCAGTGGTATCCCGGCGGGGTTGATTGGGATAGCTTCATCCAGGGATTGAAGGAGATTGGTTATCGCGGTCCGCTGGCGTTTGAAACGTTCAGAGGCATTAATCTGTTGCCCGAGGATGTACATGAGGAGGGCTTAAAGCTGGTCAGTGCCATTGGCCGATCCTTCCGTCGGAGGATCCTGGCACCTTAAACAGATTGGCCCAACCGATTCATTTGGGATTATTTGACCTTAATGCTTTCCGGCAATTCGGTATTGCAGATAATTCCATCCACCTCAGTGCTGTCGCACAGCTTGAACAGAAACGACTGTCCGATTTTTGCGGAGTCGCAGAGGAAATATCGTTTGACCGCCCTCGTGAGCATGATCTTGCGCAGGGCGGTTTCTTCTTCGGAAAAGTCGGAGATCTCGCCGGTAAGGGAAAGCCCCTGGGAGGAGAAAAAGAAGTAATCTGCGTGAATATCCTTTAGCATATTGATGGCTGCGGGACCGGCAAAGGCCCGATTGCGGGGGATAAAGCGGCCACCGGTGCAGAAAACCCGAATGTCTGTCCCGTCCAGTCGGTCAATGACTTTTAATGAGTTGGTGATCACAGTGAGTCCCTGATAGTGGGAAAGATAGGGAATCATGTTCTGTACCGTGGAGGAGGCGTCCATGATGAGGGTGTCTCCGTCGTGGAGAAGCTCGGCGGCTTTGGCCGCGATCAGATCCTTCTGAGGTCTGCGATCCTGCTCTCTTAAGGAGAGGGGAAGCTCTGAGGAGCTTGCGTATTTAGACAGGGTAACACCGCCGTAGATTCGCTTGACCAGTCCGATCTTTTCCAGGGTGTTCAGATCCCGGCGGATGGTAGCTTCGCTGACAAACAGTTCCTTGGCCAGCACGGACAGATTCATGGTTTTGTGTTGTTCCAGTTTTGCCAGGATTTCATCCTGACGTTCGTACTGTAGCATGATCTTAGAGTCCTTTCTAAATCGAGATACTTGCGGATGCGGGCATCACAATGAATGAAAAATGCAAAAATATGAAAAACTTTGCACAAGTTTATGGAAAAACATGATAAACTTTCGATTTCCCTTCCAATTCTTGACGAATGGTATGGAGAGTGATATAGTGATTATAAGTAAAACATGCCGAAAAAACAAGCCTATTTTTCGGGAAAGGCCATGCTGCGCTGAAAAAGTAAAAGGTTGGCGTGTTTTATAAGAACGTGTCACAGATTAAAGAAAATGACAGACTAAGCAAGAATTGCAAAACGAGGAGGAGTTAAACATGAGCACAATTGTAGTTGTAGGTTCCGGTATGATGGGTTCCGCACTGGCGATGCCTCTGTGTGAAAACGGACACAAGGTTAGACTGGTGGGATCTCCTTTGGATAATGCGATCATCGAGCATGGCCGCAAGACCAATGATCATCTGACCATGAAGAGACATATGCCCGAGGGTGTAGAGTGGTATTATTTTGAGGAAGCTGACAAGGCGATGGAGGGTGCAGACCTTTACATCAACGGTGTTTCCAGCTTCGGTCTGGACTGGTTCATCAAGGAGATGATTCCCCGTATTCCCGAGAATCTTCCGGTTCTTTCTGTAACCAAGGGTATGGTAAACTATCCCGACGGTTCCCTGAAGTCTTACCCCGAGATCTTTGAGGAGAGCACCGAGAAGAAGATCTCCTTCAATGCCATCGGCGGCCCCTGCACCAGCTATGAGTTGGCTGACAAGGATTTCACCGAGGTTACTTTCTGCGGACGTGATATGGAGATGCTTCGCTGGATCAAGTCTCTCTTTGAGACCGAGTATTACAATGTGAGCCTTTCCACCGACGTTCGTGGCGTTGAGTGTGCAGTAGCCATGAAGAATGCTTACGCGCTGGGCGTTAGCCTTGCTATCGGTATGTCCTACAGGAGAGAGGGCAGAGAGTTCGAGCATTACAACTCTCAGGCTGCTCTGTTCGGACAGTCTGTAGTAGAGATGCTGCGTATTCTGGATCTGTGCGGCGGACATCCCTCCAACGTACGTCTTCTGTCCGGCGACCTGTACGTTACCGTATTCGGCGGCCGTACCAGAAAGATCGGTACACTGCTTGGTACCGGCATGAACTTTGACGAGGCAATGGAGGTGCTGGCAGGCGTTACTCTGGAGTCCATCGTTATCGCAACCAGAACCGCTGAGGCGATCCGTGCATTGATCGCTGCAGGCAAGGTTAAAGCTGAGGACTTCCCTCTGCTGCTCCATGTAGATGAGCTGATCAATCAGGGCAAGGAACTGAACGTTCCCTGGAAGGCATTCGAGACTGAGCTTGTACTGTAATAAAAGGGTCATAAAAACGACTTCTAAGCGTTGACACCATGAAGCCAATCGGAAATAAGCGAAGGAGAAACAAGTGTATGCTCCCCAAGTTTATTTTCGGTTGGCTTTTCTGTATATAATGAAAGCCCTGCTTCAAAATTCAGCCCTTGTCAAAATTCCACAACCATAGTATAATCAAGACAAAGCATTTGTTCTTATCTTTCTGGGCCGTCAGTGCCATTCTGAGATCATTCTACCTATCAAAGAACTGTCGATGCTTTTGCGTAACCCACAAAAAGCAGAAGACGTAAGACAGGTGAGCAGTGATCCGGGGCGGTATCGGCTGACCGTTGTGTTTTGTCCTGTCTATGTACTTCTGCACCCCAACAGGAGGTGCCTTAATGAGACAGGAAAAAGCAAACGGAAAAGAAAACAATGGTAATGCAGGTGTGGTGAGAAACTACAAGGATTCGATCTTTCGGATGATATTCCGGGAGAAGCAGGCTTCGCTGAATTTGTACAATGCATTGAATCAGACAGACTATCATGATCTGGATGCGTTGGAGATCAACACATTGGAGAATGCGATCTATCTGGGACGGAGAAATGATGTATCGTTCATCATTTATGGAGATTTAAATCTGTACGAGCATCAGTCCACCGTCAACCCCAATATGCCCCTGAGGAGTCTGCTCTATCTCTCCAGTATCTATTCGAAGATGGTGGCCGGTCAGAACCTGCATGGCAGCCGGCAGGTAAAAATACCTCGCCCCCATTTTGTATCCTTCTACAATGGACTGAAGGAGCAACCGGAAATACAGCGATTAAAATTGTCGGATGCCTACGAAAGAGCTTCAGGACTGCGATCCGAAAATGATTGTACGCTGGAATTAGATGTACTGATGATCAACATCAACAAAGGCAATAACCGTAAGCTGATGGAAAAGTGCAGAGAGCTTAACGAGTACACGATCTATGTGGAACGGGTAAGGAGGTATGCGTTGACCATGGAGCTGCGTGATGCGGTGGAGCGTGCAGTGCAGGAATGTATAGATGAGGGCATTTTGGCAGATTTTTTACGGAAGAACCGTGCGGAGGTAGTGGATATGAGTTTATTCGAATATACCGTTGATGAGCATCTGAAGTGGGTCGCAAAGGAAAATCGTGAGGATGGAATCGCCATCGGAAAGGCAGATGGAATCGTGCTGGGAAAAGCCATCGGTAAAGCTGAAGGAAAAGCCGAGAGCATTCTTGAAATATTAAATGAGTTGGGAGAGGTTTCTCCGGAATTGTCTCAGGAAATCATGACAGAGAAACGGATAGAGGTACTGTCATGCTGGCTGAAGTTGGCTGTCAAAGCAGAGAGCATTGCATCCTTTGAGGAGAATATGCAGAACACGATATAATCGTATGAAAGAGGAGACGGTGAGATCCTGTCCCCGAAAGAGAAAAAGGTCTTCCGGCTCGGTGAGTCGGAAGGCCTTTTGCAGTATAAAATCATCACAGGCGTGAATCATGGACGTTGATGAATCTCACATCCGGGATGTGGGAGAGGTCGGTGTCTGTGATCACACCGGTCAGGTTCTGAGCACGGCATAAGTGGAACGTAGAGACTTTATTTAATTTATCCGGAGTACAGAGGAAATACTGCTTTTTGGAATGTTCAATCATGTACTGACGTATTTGTGCACCTGAAGGGGTGCGTGCAGTGATATTTCCGTGCTCGTCCATGTAGCGGGAGGAGAAAAAGAGGTAGTCTGTGTTGGTACTCATGATATTTTCCAGTGTCCAGATACCTGAAGTGACGTACTGGGATTCATCCAGACATCCGCCCATCAGGAAAACATCTACTTTATTCTCACTTAATTTCATGGCCGTGTTGAGACAATTGGTGAACACAGTGATCCCGGAGCCTGCGCGAATATAATCAGCCATGTACAAGGCACTGGAAGAAGAATCCAGAAAAACCGTGGCATTTGAGGGAATCATTTTTGCTGCATAACGGGCAATGAGGCGCTTGGCCTCTTTTTCTTGATTGCTTCTGACTGCTAAAGGCAGATGGCCTTCAGGGGCATTGGTCAGAGAGATGTTTCCGTATTGAAGACGGATGACCCCCTTTCGCTCCAGAAAATGCAGGTCCCGTCGGATGGTGGCAGGGCTGGCATAAACCAGTGAGCATAATTCTTTTACATTGCAATGTTCTTTCTCCAGAATAATGGAATAGATGGCTTCCTGGCGTTCAGTCTGAGTCATGTTCTACCTCGCAATCATGGTTTTATGATTATTTTCCATTACATTCGCGTTATGAGGATATACATTTATTCATATTTTACAGAGAAATACAAATGTGATAAAATAAATACATAGAAAGCAGTGCGTTTTATGGATTTTATCCTCTGTGATGATTATTTTATAAAAATTATATGAGAAAAATGATTATTTGTCAATATGCGTATCACTATTGACAGGAAACCGTTCGAGGACTATAATGATTTTATCATTTTTCAACAATGATTTGTTAAAGATAATAAAGAAATTTTTTTGTTGAATTAAAACCCTACTTGATTGATTATGAAATCTTCCCGTCGAAGGCGGGTTGTGGCGGAAAAACCGCCAAAATATAATTTATTTTAAGGAGGAAACACAATGAAAAAGTTACTTGCTATGCTTCTTGCACTGGTAATGGTGCTCTCTCTGGCAGCATGTGGTGAGAAGACCAAGCCCACTGATGCTCCCAAGGCTACCGATGCACCTAAGGCTACTGAGGCTCCCAAGGCGACTGACGCTGCTACTGAGGCTCCCACTGAGGCGCCTAAGGGCGATCCCGTGTACATCAATGAGAATGCTAAGGAACTGACCGGTAAGATCACTTTCTGGACCGCATTCGCAGATAACCTGGGTACCGGAGCTCTGAAGGAAGAGTTCAACAAGTATTACCCCAACATTGAGGTTGAGACCATCGTTTACAAGAACAACTCCGATGGTAACGTAGCCCTTGACCTGGCTATTCAGCAGGGTGAGGTTGACGTTTGCCTGAGCTTCGCAATGAAGAACACCTATGAGCGTTGGGCTAACGGATTGTTCGTTGATATTACCGATCGTCTGGCTGCTGATAACCTGGATCTGGTTACCGAGTGGGGATCCGATACTTATGTTTATGAGGACAGAGTTTACAGCTTCCCTTCAGGCGCACTTAACTTCTACATTGCAATCAATGAGGATAAGTGGAATGCAGCTGGTCTGGGCGAAGTTCCCACCGAGTGGACCTGGGATGAGTACCTTGATGCTTGCCGCAAGCTGACCGAGCGCGACGCTAACGGTAACGTTACCTGCTACGGCGGACTTGACTTCTCCGATAACGATTCCTGGACCTGGCGTGTAAAGCAGGTTAAGGGACAGGATCAGTTCTACAAAGAGGACGGCACCAGTGATTTCGATAACCCCCTGTGGGCAAAGGCTCTGCAGATCGAAGTTGATGCAGTTAACGAGGGTATCTGGTTGGCTAAGCCCGTTCTGAAGAACGAGATGCAGTGGAGAAACCGTGACGCCATCCTGAGCGGAACCGTTGCTACCACCGTTGATTCCATTCTTACCCGTTACATCCGTGGCTACATGGATCATGACTTCAAGATTATCTACGCTCCTTACCCTGTAATGGAAAAGGGACAGACCAACTACTGCTGGGGTGCTACTCCCAACTCCCACATTGGTATCGCATCTACCACTGATGATTTAGAGGCATCCTATGCATTTGCTAAGTTCGCAGCTACCTATGGTAACAAGTATATGTACGCTTCCGGCCATGCAGGAACCTGGAGCGGCAACAATGGTGATGAGATCCTTGAGGTTGTATTCGGCTCCGTAGAAGAGGCTGAGAAGTGGGTTGATCCTTGGGGCTTCAACGAGTACGTTGTATCCGCTGGTAAGCCTGCATATGCAGACACCAACATCACTGCAATCTCTGAGATTATGGCTGAGGTTTCCGACCTGACCAACTACGTTCTGGTAGGCGAGATGGAAGTTGAAGATATGATGGAAGAGTTGAAGGATTTCGCTGATGAGGCGATTGAGGACGCTCAGAAGTAATTGTATCATATCAGTTGATTCACAGTCGCTGCTGCTTTAAGCAGCAGCGACTTTTCTTATTATCATCCATTGAATTATTCTTTTGCTTTTAGGAGGAGGTTCAAATGAATAAACGAAAAGAAGCAATAGCAGGATGGGTGTTTCTCTCACCGGCCCTGTTCGTCTTTGTGACATTGATATTTTTCCCGGTCATTGCTTCGATCCTGCTGTCTTTCACCAAGTGGAATTTCCTCTCCGGATTTGACGGTATCAAATGGGTCGGATTTGACAACTTTGTAAAATTGTTCAAGCGCGACAGAGACTTTAAGACTGCGCTGAGAAACACTATTATTTATGCGGTAACTACAGTTCCGGTTTCTATCGTTTTTGCGCTGATCGCAGCGTATATGCTGAATACGAAAGTTTATTTGAAGAAGTTTTTGCGTATGTGCTTCTTTATTCCTTATATTTCCAGTATGGTTGCGTTGTATGCAGTATGCAAGTTCCTGTTCGGTCTTAAGGGACCCATCAACCAGATCGTTCAGATGTTTGGCGGAGAGGCCATGAAGTGGCTGACCAGTTCCAGCCTCTGCCGTATTCCGATCATTTCGGTTGTTGTTTATGCCGGTATCGGATTCAGCTTGATCGTTTACATGGCAGCATTGCAGAATGTTCCCAGTGAGCTTTATGAGGCGGCTAAGATCGATGGCGCCAACGAGCTCAGTGCATTCTTCAAGATCACACTGCCCTTGATTTCCCCTACTACCTTCTATCTGTTGGTGGTACGTATGATCGCAGCGTTCAAGATCTTTACTTCTGCGAACATCTTGAAATATGGTAGCAACTCTTCCGGTCTGGTTAACATCGTTTACGACGAGGCATTTGGTAACTATGCATTTGGTTATGCCAGCTCGGTAGCGTGGGTATTGGTAGGTCTGATCCTGGCCGTTACATTGGTTCAGATGTGGGGCCAGAAGAAGTGGGTTCACTATTAATTGGGGGTGATAGGATGAAAACAAGAAAAATATTGTTTAAGACATTTAACACCCTTTGGGTAGGCGTATTTGGCCTGATCTTCCTGACACCGTTGGTGTGGATGATTTCCTCGTCCCTGAAGCATGGTTCGGAGATTTTTGCAGTTCCCTTCACCTTCTTTGGTGATAAGATTCTGTGGGCTAACTATGAGGAGGTATGGTTCAATAAAAACGTACCTTTCTGGCGGTTGTACTGGAATTCCATCAAGATTGCAGCCGTAGGAACTTTTTTCCAGCTGATCATTTCCTCGATGGCAGGATATTCTCTGGCAAAGATCAATTTCAAGGGAAAAGATCTGGTATTCATCATTATCCTGATCACCATGATGATTCCTGCACAGGCGTTGATCATTCCCAGATATGTACTGTTTGATAAGCTGGAGCTGTATGGAACCCACTGGGCGCTGATTCTGCCTTCTATGTTTAATGTTACTTCCATCTTCCTGCTGCGTCAGTTCTATGCGGGACTGCCCACTGATCTGATGGAAGCGGCACGTATCGACGGTGCTAACCACTATGGTATCTGGTGGAAGGTTATGCTTCCTCTGACCAAGACCCCTATGGTAACCGTAGTCGTGTTGGCATTCATCAACTGCTGGAATGAGTACTTGAATCCATTGATCTTCATCACCAAATACGATCTGTACACGGTGGCGATGGGTATTCAGTACTTCCTGTATTCCACCGATGAGGTTAACTGGATGATGGCAGCTGCATCAAGTGCGATTGTTCCTATTGTTGTTTTGTTCCTGTTTACCCAGAAATACTTTGTTGAGAGTATTGCGACTTCAGGTGTTAAGGGTTGATTTCATAAGCTAAACCGACGCAGGGAGTTTGCTCCCTGCGTCGGTATTTTTTGAGAGCATTTTGTCTATAAAGAGGAGAGAGAAATGGAAAAAATCACAAGACAGATGGAAATCCCTGTCAAGTATGAATGTGATGTGTTGGTAGTTGGTGGAGGTCCTGCAGGTTTCTGTGCGGCGGTGGCAGCTTCCAGGAACGGAGCTAATACCTTGTTGGTGGAGAAAAATGGATGCTGTGGCGGTATGGCTACCGCTGGTCTGGTAGGTCCTTTTATGACCTCCTACAATAAGTCCGGAGACAAGATGATCATCCGCGGCATGTTTGAGGAGGTGATCGATCGTCTGATTGCACAGGATGGCGCGATCCACCCCGAATACTGCCGTGCCGGCGACCAGATTACCGGTTATCATTTCCGGGGACATGACCACTGTGGTGCTTTTGATTCCGAGGTATTAAAGCGTGTGATTGATGAGATGCTGACAGAGGCCGGTGTCAAGGTTCTGTATCACACCAACTTTGTCGAGCCTTTGGTTGAGGATGATTGCATGAAAGGTGCGATTATTTTCTCTAAGAACGGTATGGCGGCCATCAAGGCAAACGTTGTTATCGACTGCAGCGGTGATGCGGATGTGGCTTATCGAGCAGGGGTTCCCTGTGATCTGGGTGACCCGGCGAGAGGAAACGCTATGCAGCCTACTACCATGTTCTTCCGTATTTCCAATGTGGATTGGGAGAAGGTGGAGGAAGCATTCCAGAAATCCAAACTGGAGAATCGTGTGAAGCCCAACGGAAAGCCCTATGGATTGTTTGGGTGGATTATTGAGGAGGCCAAGGCAAAAGGCGATTTCGATGTGGAGCGTGAAACGGTTGGCCTGTATCGTTGCGTGAAAAAAGATGAGTGGTGTGTAAATATCTCTCGTATTT
>JAFOFP010000229.1 GCA_017387285.1 Lachnospiraceae bacterium | reverse complement strand
TCCGACAAGAGCCCCGGATGGAAGTTCTCCGAGCATGAGATGCGCGGTGTACCTCTGCGTGTGGAGCTGGGACCGAAGGATATCGAGGCAAATCAGGCAGTGATCGTTCGCCGTGACACCCGCGAGAAGATCGTGGTATGTCTGGATGAGCTGGCTGAGAAGGTGAACGAGGAGCTGGTGAAGATGCAGGCGGATATGCTGGCCCGGGCAAAGGCTCATCTGGCAGAGAATATCCACACCGCGACCGATTACGAGACCTTCAAGGACATTGTTGCAAACAAGACCGGCTTCGTGCGTACCATGTGGTGCGGCGATCAGGAGTGTGAGCTGAAGATCAAGGAGGATACCGGCGCAACCAGCCGCTGTATGCCTTTTGAGCAGGAGCAGCTCTCCGACGTTTGCCCTGTCTGCGGAAAACCCGCCAAGGCAATGGTATATTGGGGCAAGGCATACTAATTAAGTGATTAAGATTAAGGAGAAAATAAAATGGCAAACAGAGTAACCAAAGAGATTATTATTGCAGATCTGCTTCAGATCGATCCCAGCATCGCAGCAATTTTGATGGCATCCGGAATGCACTGTGTATTCTGTCCCTCCGCAGCAGGCGAGAGCCTTGAGGAGGCCGCTATGGTTCACGGTCTGGATGTAAACTTCCTGGTAAACGGTATCAACGCATATCTGGCAGCAAAGGAAGGCAAGGAAGAGGCCATGGAAGCCGCTATGGATGAGGAGTAATCCTTTTTCCGAAAAAATCAAGCAGAAAACAAAACGCCGACGGCATGGAAGGTGCTGTCGGCGTTTTTGGGTATAAAAAGAAGGAAAAGCGGAGAAATGGACGAATAATCCTCTTTTTGTAACAGATATTTAATAAAAAGATGTAGATTAACCCTCGAAATTTATTTTATTGTGTGCTATAATAAAGTGATATGATAGGCTAAATCTGTCTGAGTCCCCTTTTATGGAGGTTTCTATGGTAAATCAGGAAAAGGTACGCTTGATGACGCAGGCTGAATCTTACCGACAGCGGGAAAAACGCGGAGCCCTTTTGGTGAACCGATACAACAAAGGTGCATATGTTTCCCTGCAGGTGGTGAAATCCATGATCATTGCCACCCTTGGCGTGGTTGTTCTGCTGCTGATATGGGCTCTTTTTGAGGGTGAAGATCTGCTGACAGTAAACGATTTTCAGATTCTGATCGACCTGGGCATTCGTTTTGCCTGGATGTATGCGTTGATCCTGTTGATCACTGCGTTGGTGTCGTGGAGAACCTACACCCGGATATTCGTCCGGTCCCGCAGCAGTGTGAAAAAATATTATAATATACTGAGAAAGATAAATTACTGTAATGAAAAGGACAAGCGCAGACTTACGGGCAGGATCCCGGCGGTCAGAAAGGAAGGTGAATCCACATGATGGAAAAGCTTTTGCTGGTTCGTGAGCGATTGAGCAGTATTTATGGGCGGTATTCGATTCTGATACAGCCCCTTACCCGATTTGTTGTGATGTTTGGAGCTTTGTTGGTGATGGGACGGTTCATCGGTTTCGGTGGATTGGTTGGCAGTCCCATTGTATTTGCTGCGGTGAGCCTGATCGGAGCATGGCTGCCCTTTAGTCTGAGGGCATTGCTGGTTGCGGTGCTTGCGTTGGTTAATCTATTCGGGCTTTCGCTGGAGGCAACGGCAGCGGTGGCGGCGGTGATGATCATCATGTTCTGCATCAACTATATCTTCCGCCCGGAGAAAAATTATCTGCTTTTGCTGATGCCGATCTGCTTCTATCTGGGGATCCCTTATGCACCGGTGCTGCTGGTTGCCCTGAGCGGATCTCTGCTGGAGATGATCCCCATCGCATTCTCCACCATTTTATATTATCTGGTTGTCTATATCGGAAACAACACAGCCATTCTGTCTTCAGCCAGCACCTTGACGATGTTGGAAAAGATCATGCAGCTGGTCACCGGATTGATCCACAATCAGGAAATGTGGCTGATGTGTATTGCCCTTTCCATGATCCTGCTGGTTACCTGGCTGGTTGGTCGTATGCGGAATGATTATGCCCGCTATATCGGCATGGGCATGGGGATAGCCACCGGTATTATGGTGCTGCTGGTTGGTATCTTTGCGCTGGATATCCGACTTTCCGTGGGGATGCTGATCGTCGGCATTGTGCTCTCTGCGCTGTTGGCATTCGGAGTGGAATTTTTTGTGCTTCCCCTCAGTTATCTGCAGACAGAGTTGGTTCAGTTCGAGGATGATGATTATTACTATTATGTGAAAGCGGTGCCCAAGATGGCCATCAGCCGTCCCGAGGTGCAGGTTAAAAAGCTGAATATCCGTAAGGAATTGGAAAATACGTCGGCCATTCCCAATGTTTCGGGGTTGGAGGCGACAAATGAGTTGCCGGAAGTAAAGAACCGGTAAGGGGAGGGTTAGATGACTCAGCTCGCAGAGTTTTTTAAAAAATATCTGAATGTGTCCGTTGCAGATATCTGGCTCACCGATATCGTTGAGGTGGCCATCATTGCATTTCTCATCTATGAGATCATGCTCTGGATCAAAAACAGCCGGGCATGGATGCTGCTGAGAGGTTTCCTTGTGTTGTTTGCCTTTGTGGCCATAGCAGCTATTTTTGAGATGGATACGATCCTCTGGATCGCGGACAAGGTGTTCAATATCGGAGTCCTAGCATTGGTGATCATTTTCCAGCCGGAGCTTCGTAAAGCATTGGAACAGCTGGGACAAAACAATATGTTTGCCCATCTCATTCAGACGAATTCACTGAAAAAGCAGGACAATACGGGCGAGCAGGTTATCGATGAGATCGTGAAGGCTGCTTTCGAGATGGGAAAGGCCAGAACCGGAGCACTGATCGTGTTGGAGAAGGAGTTCCCGCTAAACGAGTATATCTCTACAGGCATAAAGATCGATGGTTTGTTGACCAGCCAGCTTTTGCTGAATATTTTTGAGCACAACACACCCCTTCATGACGGCGCTGTGATCGTGCGGGGAAATCGGGTGGTTTCTGCGACTTGTTATCTTCCCTTGTCTGACAGTATGCGGATCAGCAAGGCGCTGGGTACCAGACATCGCGCCGGACTGGGTATCAGTGAGGTGACGGACAGCGTGACAGTGATCGTTTCGGAGGAGACCGGATACGTTTCCGTCGCTCAGGACGGACGATTGAATCGTCATATGAATGCTGAGGCATTGAAGAATCTGCTGATGGCTAGTTTTGCGGAGCCGGAGGAGGAGGCACCTCGTCGTAAATTGCTGAAAGGAAGGCAGAAGCATGAGAGAAAAGCTGACAAAAAAGCTGACAAAAAAGCTGACTAACAATCTGGGACTGAAGCTGATCGCCGCGGTTTCCGCTATATTGCTCTGGCTTTTGATCATGAATACCAATGATCCTCAAACTACGTTTACGGTGTCCGGTATTCCCATTGAGTTTGCAAACGGCAGTGTGCTGGAAGAAAATGGGTTGGTTTATGATGTTGTGGGAAACAAGACGGTTTCGGTCAGCGTCACCACACGAACCAAAGACAAAGATAAGATCAAATTTTCGGATTTTAAGGCGACGGCAGATCTGGCAGAGATTTACGGACTCACCTCCAATGTAAAGGTCGATGTGGAGCTGGTAAACAATGCCTCACTGGTCAGAAAATGGAGTCAGATGGACTTTGGAACGACCATCGCCACGGAAAAGGTGGTTACAAGGCCGTTCAGGATCGAAGTGGTAGAGCAGGGAAAGGTGGAGGACGGATTTGATTACCGTCAATGTACCCTGTCCAGCGGCACTGTTGAGCTGACGGGAGCGGTGTCAAAGTTAAATGATATCAGTGCGGTTAAGGCCTTTGTGGATGTTTCTCTCAGTGCGGAGAGCGGCACAATGACCGTTCCGTTGGTATTTTACAATTCAGCAGGCAGAGAGATCCGCAGCTTGAATTCCCTGGGAATTGAGACCGAGATGCGGGAAGTTGAAGTGAAGGTTGTAGTTCAAAAGACCAGTCCGGTCAGTCTGGATGTGGTGGTAAATAATAAAGATAAGGTGGCCGAGGGATATCGGTATATCACATACCGGATCAGTGACCAGTCGATTTCGGTGATCGGAACCATGCAGGCGGTGGCCGGCCTGGATAAGATCCAGATCGAGGTTGACGCAGAGGGTGCATCCGGTGAAGTGGTCAAGGAGATCGATATTCGCGATTATCTGCCTGCCAATGTGACGGTGGCCGGTGATGAGCCGCTGATCACCATTCGCCTGGTGGTTGAGCCGGAAGGAACAAAGGAATTCGAGGTTCCCTCTGCAAATGTTCGTTTCGAGGGGGAAGATTATTCGTGGGCATATTATGTTCATCAGCCGCGAATCAAGGTCAGTGTATTCGGATTGAAGAGTGACTGGCAAAACCTGCAGGCAAAAGACATCTTCCTGACCGGAAATGTTGCCGGCCTGGAGGTTGGTGATCATGTTCTGGTACTGACTGCAGTTCCCATTGAGGGACTGGAGATCACCGTGGAAGAAGAAGTGGTGCTGACCATTGTTGATCCGGAGGATGAACCGTCGGAAGATCCGGATGATAAGCCGGTGAACAGCACGGAAAAGGTGGAGTCTACCAAAGAGAACGAGGAAAGTACGAAGGCACCTACGGAAGGAAACACTGAGTCTGAGAGTTCCAAGGAGACTTCGTCCGAAGATAAGGAGCAGGAAACCACCGAAGCACGGAATAGCCGTTGGTTCGGTGGCCGTTGAGATTGGTCTGTCATAAAAGGGAGTAAACGATGGTTAAAGGAATGGTAAAGGTTAATTGTCCGGGAGGTTTGCATATGCGCCCGGTGGGAACGCTGTGCAAACAGGCGATGGTCTACGACTCTCAGATTCAGCTGAATTACAAGACCTCGGTGGCCAATGCCAAGAGTGTGCTCAGTGTCCTTGGAGCGTGCATCTGTTACGGTGAGTTGGTGGAGCTGGTGTGTACCGGAGCGGATGAGCAGAAAGCCTTTGATGAATTAAAGGATCTGATCGAAAATCATTTGGAGGGTTGAGCCCTTCCTTGCGATGAGGAAAAGAAATCAGGAGTGTATCAATGACGAATTATTATGTAAACGAGAATATCAAAAACTGCTTCCGTATTTTTTCCGAGGAGGGCAGAAGTGCATATCTTCGTATGGATATGAATGAAAATCCGGAGGGGTTGCCTAAGTCCTTTGTGGACAGCGTTTTGGCAGAAATCACACCGGAGTATTTAGCTACTTACCCGGAGCCGGGCCATTTTTGCCGGAAGTACGCAGGTTTGTTGGGGATTTCCCCCGAACAGGTCTGCGCCACCAGCGGTTCCGACACAGCGATCCGCTATGTCATGGAAACCTTTGTGGGGAAGGGCCACAAGGTGGTTACGGTGACCCCCACCTTTGAGATGTATCGGGTGTACTGCAATATGTTTGGATATCAGCATGTGAGTGTGCCCTACGACAATAATCTGCAGATCAAGGTGGAGGATATCCTTGACACCATCGATGCGGAGACTGACCTGGTGGCGCTGCTCAACCCCAACAATCCGGTGGGACGGGCATTCACTGAGGCGGAGGTTCGCATGGTGGCAGAAAAAGCAGCTGCCTGCGGAGCGGTGTTGGTGATCGATGAGGCCTATCATTACTTCTATCCCAATACCTTTATTCGATTGATTGACGAGTACGACAATCTGCTTTTACTGAGAACCTTTTCCAAACTGTTTTCCATCGCCGGCTGTCGTCTGGGTGCGGTGATCGGCAACGCACAGCTCATCGAGTATATCAATCATGTTCGCTCATCAGCGGAAGTGAACAATGTGGCATTGTTATTTGGTGAGCGTCTGGTGGAGCATCCGGAGATCATTGATGAACTGGTAGGTATCGAGAAAGAAGGACGAAGATATCTGATCGGAGAACTGGAGAAGCACGGATATACCTATCACGATCAGGACGGAAACTTCCTGTTTATTGAGCCCAAGACTGATTCTGCAGAGGTGGCCAGAAAACTGAAGGAGGAGCACAAGGTGCTGATCAAGCGCTACGGAAATCCTCTTCTTTGCAAATATATTCGGATCAGTACCGGATCAAAGGCGGCCATGAGTAAATTTATGAGGGCATTTCTGGAGGCGGACAAATGAGAGCAGTATTGATGGCGGCCGGTGTGGGCAGCCGAATCAGCAGAGAGATCTCCAAACCGAAGAGCTTGTTGGATGTAGGCGGCGGGAAAACACTGATTCGCCACACCGTTGAACTGTTAATGTCCCACGGCATCGATGTGACCATCGTTGTGGGTTATAAAAAAGAACTGTTTTTTGAGGAATTAAAGGGACTGCCGGTGGAGTTTGTGATCAATCCCTTTTACCGCGTGTCCAACAGTGTGGCATCTCTCTGGTTTGCGAGAGAGTCCCTGAAGGAGGACACCGACTATCTGTTTGGCAATGCGGATGTGTTTTTTGAGGAAGATATTCTGAAGCTTTTGCTGGATTGTCCCGAGGAGACGGTGCTGTTGTCCGATACCCGACGGGCAAAGGAGGGGGATTACCTCTTTGGTCTGGAAAACGGATATATCCGCAAGTACGGCAAAGAGCTTCCCATGGAGGACAGAGACTGCGAGTATGTGGGATTTGGCAAGGTAAAGCGGTCCTACATGAAGCGGTTTGTGGAGATCATGGAGGAGATGGTGGACACTGAGAACTACCAGACATGGTGGGAAGTGATCCTTTACGATCACTGTATGGAGCAGCCGGTGAAGGCTCTGGATGTGGCACCTTTCTTCTGGTCCGAGATCGATTACATCGAGGATTACATGCGGATCGTGGACTATGCACGTAAGCAATGAGCAGTGCACAGACGCTGCAAATCGACTGCGTGAGCTTGCTCACAGGCAGACGATTTTGCAAGCGGATGTATAGGGCGAATGCCCGTGACTGAAATGCCCGAAGGGCATGAAGTGCACAGCGATATCAAATATATATATAAGGAATAACCCCTATGCAGTATAAACAGTATGATCCTGAAACCCTGAAGCGTGTCCAGGAGATACAACTGGAAATTCTGAAGGATATTATCCGGGTCTGTGAGCTTCACGATATTCGTTGGTTTATCGCTTACGGTTCCCTTTTAGGTACGGTTCGTCATCAG
>JAFOFP010000228.1 GCA_017387285.1 Lachnospiraceae bacterium | reverse complement strand
GCAATGCCTCGCCATAAGAAATATATTTTGCCGTTCCGGTAAGAAACAGATCCGCCTTGGCACCTTTACTCAATCCATAAAGTTCCTCATTCTTCGGCCAACTGAAATATTGCCTCATCCGCGGCTTTCCTCCGGTCATTTTTTCCGTCAGTCGGCTTTCCTTGTCCCGCTCAGCCAGAAGTGGTGTGCCGTCTGCGGTCATGAAGAAAATATTTCCCGCCGTCTTGTCCACCCGGATAAAAATCTTCTCCGTCCTCAACTCCAGCAATTTGGGCGATTCCCGGTACTTCCACTTATCTGCAGTTCCGGTCAGCGCAACGTTTCTGTGGGCTGTCCGAGGCAATGCATTATCGGAAGAAAATGTCACCCGAATCAGGTTTGCCTCAATGGGACTGATCCGCAAAATACCATAAGTGCTCTTAAGATACAGCCCATCCGCTTCCTTCGTCACCCAGCGGACAGATTGATCGATTCTGGAATGGCCAATGGCCCGAAGCATAGAAGTATCCGGAAGACTTCCAAAGATTTTTTCCGGTTTTTCTCCGTCAACCGCCTGTTTTTTCGGCACTGCAGATACCACATTACCGACCGACCGTGACACCGGCTGTTTCTTCTTCAGAATATCCAGCTTATCACAGTCATCCTCTCCAATCCGATCCTTTCGACGAAAACCATATACTGTTTTTGTTTCAGCCTTGATCTTCGATGGTACTTTGCTTTCTCTTCCAACTGCCGGCTTTCCGTTCACATTCTCTCTGACTTTCTCCTCCGCCATCAGCTGCAAACGATTCTCCTCCACCGGTTCGGAAATAAGTCCGGTCAACTCGCCGGTGTGCAGCACACAAAGTTCATGGAGAGCACGGGTGGCCGCCACATAGAGAAGTTTGGCATGACCGTCATCCATCGGATAATCTGTCGGTGTCGGATCGAGAATTAACACCGCATCAAACTCCAGACCTTTCGTCAACTCCACCGGCAGCACCATGATTCCACTGCCAAATTCCGCTGTCTCCGGGTCATTTTGCTTCACCGGAATCAATCGGCCAAGCTCCTCTGCCGCCTTGTCAGCCTTTTCCTGATCACGGCAGATCACCGCGATGGTCTCCAAACCCTGCTGCTGCCATTGACGACAAACCTCTGCCGTCCGCTTAATCAAGGCAGAGCTCTTTGTTCCATGGTCCACAGTTTCTACTGCAATTTCTCTCACCTGCTCAACCACCGGCTCATTTCCATGGCGGATAATGGGCTCCACCGGATAGACGGCAAACTGTCCATGATGAAGGATCCTTGTGGCAAACTTCGAGATTTCCACCGTATTACGATAACTTTTCTTCAGGATACCGAAACCGGCATGTACATCGTTAATATACAACTGCCTCAATTCCTCCCAGTCGTTGAGGCCATATCCAAAGTGAATATTCTGGGACACATCGCCCATGATCGTATAGGTGCAATCCTTAATGCAGGCATGGAGAACCGAATAAACCATCATGCCAAAATCCTGAGCCTCATCGATGACAACATGATGAGCCTCACTGATCTCCTCCGTCTCCTTTACCCGCTTATACAGATAGGCCAGCGCTGCCAGATCGTATACATCGAAGGCCTTGTCCGGGATGTCCACTGCCATTCCCCGCTGAGCCTGCTCCATCAAAAACGCCCGGTAAAGGGTATAAATCGATCGTTTCCACCGCGTCGGGCCGTATTTTCCCCGATACGCCCTCAAAATGGCATTTCGCTCCGCGGTCGTGTACTTTACTCCCTTTCCCACAAATTCATCTTTGATCCGCTCGGTCAGTCGCTCATTGAGCATGTTGATCTTGCTCTGAATGGACAGGGTGGGGTACTGGGCAAGAAAATCATCCAGACCGGTCCCATCCATCAGCAGCACCATCTCCTGCGAAGCATCGATCTTTCCGCCTGTCCGATCATGAACACCGGCTTTCCCATCCACAAACCCTTCCACAAATTGTCCGGGATTCAGATAAACGGACTCTCTGGATATGGATGTCTGTTCCAGTTTCCGGCAATAATTATCCAAATCTCTGAACCAACCAAGACTGCCCTTGACCATATTCCGGGGATTTTTCGTGTCCGTGGCCTTGATCCGGTATTTCAGTTTGTCCCAATCCTCATAGAGCAAACGGACAAACAGCTGCTCCATGGTCATCTGCCGCACCCCATACACGTCCAGATCCGGCAATACTCCTGTGATATAGTTGAGCAGCAGCTGATTGCTGCCCACGATATAAAAGTCCTCCGGCTTAAACCGATCGGCGTAATTGTACAAAATATAGGAAATGCGGTGCATGGCCACCGTAGTCTTTCCCGAACCGGCCACCCCCTGCACCAGGCAATTATACAGTGGGGACCGGCGAATGATCTCATTTTGTTCCTTCTGGATGGTGGCAACAATCTCTCCCAGCACCGCCTGCTTGTTTTTGGACAGATACTTGGTCAGAATATCATCGTTGGCAATGGTTTCTGTGTCGAATATATTCTGCAGACAGCCATTCTCGATCTCATAGGTTCGCTTCAGTTTCAGGTCGATCCCCATTCCCTCACCCTCGGGTGAAATGTAGCTGCACTTTCCCAGACCATTTTCATAGTACACATTGGCCACCGGCGCCCGCCAGTCAATCACCACCGGGTGAATCACATCCTTAAAAATACCGCTTCGCCCAATATAAAAGGTTTCCTTGCCGCCGGCCTTCTCATCCACCACATCAATACGGCCAAAATAAGGCTTTTTCAGGGCGCGCTCATTGCGAGCCAATGTATTGCTGAGAAAATCGTACATGGTGTAAGTGTTTTCCAGCTCATTGATCAGCTCCGGATTGTCATCGTGGAAATGAGCCTGCATGTCGTCGATGCTTGCCCGCAAAGCCGCCACATCAGCTTTGTATCCGGCCAGATTATCCCGGACAATAT
>JAFOFP010000227.1 GCA_017387285.1 Lachnospiraceae bacterium | reverse complement strand
TTCAAAAAAGTAGTTGACAAATCCATTCCAATTTGATATTATAAACGAGCGTTCAGAAATGAGCAGCACAAAAGACCTGCGGATGTGGCGGAATTGGCATACGCGCATGATTCAGGTTCATGTGAGCATTACGCTCGTGCGGGTTCAAGTCCCGCCATCCGCACTAAAAGCCCGTGAAGTTAGCTTCACGGGCTTTTGTGTTACACAGAAAAAGGACTGGAATAATCAAAGAAGTTTCTTTTTTCAATATGGAGTTTTGCATGAAAATTCTAATTGAAAATAATGCAAAACAGAGAAATGATAAAACCTGCTTTTCAATGGATTGACATTAGGATTTGGTTCTTGATATACTTAATCCGATGGGCTGGTCGACAGGCCGGTTCTTTTTCTGTTTTACACGTGATATTGGGATAGATATGATGAACCGGGAATATGAATGATCGGAGGAAAAAAGAAATGTCTGAATTATATGCCATAGGAATCGATTTTGGTACCTTGTCCGGCAGGGCGGTGTTGGTTGATGTGAGCAGTGGAGAAGTGGTTGCTCAATGTGCCAGGGATTATAGTCATGGGGTGATGGAGACCTGTTTGCCGGATGGGACAGAACTCCCGGTCAACTGGGCACTTCAGGATCCTACGGATTATCTGGAGGTATTGGGCGAGATCGTTCCGGCAGTCATGGATCAGTCCGGTGTTGACCCTGAGCAGGTGATCGGTATTGGAGTGGATTTTACATCAAGCACGATGTTGCCGGTTGACATGGAGGGGAGACCTCTTTGTGTGAAACCGGAGTTTTCATCCAATCCCCATGCGTGGGTCAAACTGTGGAAGCATCATGGGGCGGCAGAGCAGGCAGAACGACTGACGCAGATTGCCAGGGTGAGGGGAGAACGGTTTCTCTCTCTCTGTGGTGGAAAAATAAATGCGGAGCTTTCCTTGCCAAAATTATTGGAAACATTGGAAAATGCTCCGGAGGTGTATGAACAGGCTGACTGCTTTATGGAGGCCGGTGATTGGATTGTCCGTAATCTCATCGGAGAAAATATTCGCAGTGCAGCCACCGCCGGTTATAAAGCATTTTTCAGCGAGACAGAGCGGCCGACGGAAGGCTTTTTGCGTGAGGTTGATCCCCGATTTGCCGGTTTATATCGGGATAAATTAGGCGGAAGATTGATAAAATTGGGTGAGGCAGCCGGAAGACTTTCCTCAGATATGGCCAAGCGATTGGGGTTGAAGGCTGGAATTGCAGTGACTGATGGACATTTGGATGGCCATGTTGCCGCGCTGGCCGTTGGAATCGACGGGCCCGGAAAGCTGTTGATGGTTCTCGGAACATCGGCAGGTGCTATGATCTGTACAGAGAAGCGTGTGGAGCTTCCGGGTATTTTTGGCGTGGTGGAAGACGGAATGATTCCCGGATATTACTGCTACGAGGCCGGTCAGAGCTGCGTTGGAGATATGTTTAACTGGTTTGTAAAGAACTGTGTTCCTGAATCCTGTGAAACGGAGGCAAAAGAGCGGGGGATCAGTGTTCATCAGCTATTGACAGAGAAAGCTGCAGCGCTTGAGATCGGAGAGAGTGGACTGATTGCCTTGGATTGGTGGAATGGAAATCGTACCTGTCTGGTGGATTCTGAACTGTCCGGTATGATGGTGGGTATGACTTTGGCCACGAAGCCGGAAGAGATGTACCGGGCATTGCTGGAAGCATCGGTTTTCGGTATGCGTCGGATTATTGATCATTACGAGGAATACGGGATCCCGGTTCGGGAGCTGTATGCCTGTGGGGGTATTTCCAAGAAGAATCCGCTGATGATGCAGATGTACGCGGATGTGACCGGACGAGAAGTATTTGTAGGCGAGTCGGATCAGTGCCCGGCTCTTGGGTCTGCGATGTTTGGTATGGTGGCCGCAGGAGCTGAGGCGGGAGGTTACTCATCTGTAGCTGAGGCGGCGGCAACGCTTGGTCGGGTGGAGAAACGCACCTATCGGCCTATTCCGGAAAATGTAAAAAAATATGAAGCCTTATATCAGGAATTCCTGACACTTCACGATTATTTTGGAAGAGGCGTCAATGATGTGATGAAGCGGCTGCGCCGAATCAGAGACAATGTGCGGGGACGTATTGAATGAATACAGAGCTGTTGAATGAATTGAGCGTGATTACGGCAGAGGAGAGAATGATCCTTTCTGGGCAGGAGTATATTGATCGTGACTTGTATATGCAGGGACAGGAGAATACGGTCAACAGTCGGAAACTTTTGGCAGCAGGAAAGCTGATCACGTTGCGACCCAGTACACGGTTTATTCATTTCCCCGAGCATACTCATGACTATGGAGAAGTAGTTTATATGTGTTCAGGAGAAACGATACATATTGTCAATGGGAAGAAGATCCGACTCAGGGCAGGGGAATTGTTGTTTTTGAGTCAGAGTGCTACACATGAGGTGTGCCGGTCGGGGGAATCCGACGTGGCGGTGAATTTCATCGTGTTGCCCAATTTCTTCGCCGACAGCCTGTCTGTGGTGGGGGAGGAAGAAACACCTTTGCGCAGATTTCTGGTGGATTGTCTCTGCGGTCACAACAGCGGACCGGGATATCTGCATTTCCGGGTCTCCCAGGTGGTACCCATTCAGAATTTGGTGGAAAACCTTTTGTGGACATTGCTGCGGGATACGCCCAATCGGAGAAAGGTCAGTGAGATGACCATGGCGCTTCTGTTCCTGCAGTTGGTGGGCTGCACAGAGACCTTAATTTCCGGCGATCAGGAGGAGGCTGCCGTGCTGAAGGTTCTTCAGTATGTGGAGGCCGATTATGTGGGCGGCAGTCTGACGGAAGCGGCGGAATTGTTCCACTATGATCTGTCTTGGTTGTCGAGGGAGATCAAACGGAAAACCGGAAAGACATATACCCGGATCGTGCAGGATAAGCGCCTTGCACAGGCTGCGTTCCTGTTGAAGCATACCGATCGTAGTGTGGCGGAGATTTCTGTGGCGGTGGGATATGAAAACATCAGTTATTTTCATCGGATATTTTTCGCTGCCTTTGGCCGGTCTCCCAAGCATTACCGAGATGAAGTATAATTGCAAGAGAGGACACTTTTTTACAAAACTCAGGACCTCCGAAATCTGTTTTGGTTGTGATATACTAAAATAGATAGGGGTGCTGAGTTTTTTTGCGTAAATACAGATGCCGGGAGGACAGAAAAATGAAGATATTGCAGTGTATGACCAATCATATGAAGAATCCCATTGGATTTGCCATGGATTATCCGGTGGTATCCTGGATCGCAGACAGTGAGGTTTCTGCAAGACAGGTGCGGGCGCAGGTTACGGTGTCATCAGATGAAAGGATGACACAGATACTCTGGCAGAGTGATGAATGGGAAAATCCGGACAGTACAGGGGTGAAACTTCCCGTGGAACTGGCTCCCTGCACGGCGTATTACTGGACGGTTCAGGTTTGGGGGGATCAGGGTGATACGGATATTTCACCGGTCAATTATTTTGAGACCGGAAAAAGGGAACTGGAGCTGGATGGCAAATGGATTACGACGCCTTGGGAGGATAAAACCATATGCCCTTACGTCCGCACCGGATTTTGTGTGGAACACAAGGTGAAAAAAGCGCGATTATACATAACCGGTTTAGGGTTGGTGTGGCCGGAGATCAACGGAAGGCGGGTCAGCGATGAATATTTTGCGCCGGGATTTACCGCTTATGACCGCTGGATACAGATTTACACCTACGATGTCACCGGGTTTGTGGACTGGGGAGAAAATGTCCTTGGGGTTATGCTGGGAAACGGATGGGCCAAGGGACGATTCGGTGGTTCCAGACGCACCCACACAAAGACCTATGTGAATGATTATTATCTGAAGGCGGAACTTCGATTGTGGCTGGATGACGGTTCAGAGCAGGTGATCTCCACCGATGAAAACTGGAAATGTGCACCGTCACCGATTTTATTTGATAATTTTTATGATGGTGAACACTTCGATGAGGGAAGAGTAATCCATGATTGGTCTACGGCCGGTTTTGATGACGGAAAATGGATGCATATGAAAACCATCTCAGATGAGGGGCTGGGACAGACGGAGGACAGATTATCGCTCCCTGTGGTGGTGAAATCATATATACCGCCGGTGAAAGTGATTCGTACACCGGCTGACGAAATCGTGTTGGATATGGGACAGAACATGGTGGGCTGGATTCGCATGCATGTCCATGAGCCGGCGGGAACAAGAGTGCGTCTTAGCTATGGAGAGATTTTGCAGGACGGTTGTTTTTATCAGGAAAACCTGCGGACTGCCAAAGCAGAATACATCTATATTTCCGATGGTACGGAGCAGATAGTGGAACCTCATTTTACCTTCTATGGCTTTCAGTATGTGAAGGTGGAGGGACTTACCGGGGAAATTGATATCAATGATTTTATGGGCTGTCTGGTGTATTCTGACTTGGAAGAGACCGGAATGCTGGTCACCTCGGATCAGCGGATCAATCGCCTTTATGAGAATGCCAAGTGGAGTCAGAGAGGAAATTTCCTGGAATTGCCCACAGATTGTCCCCAGAGAGACGAGCGGATGGGATGGACCGGCGATGCCCAGGTATTCTCCAAGACAGCATCCTACAACATGGAAACCTATGCCTTTTATACGAAATTCCTCCATGATCTGTGGCATGAGCAACAGAAGAATCACGGCATGGTTACCCATGTGGTTCCGTCCCTGCTGCGAGAGTCTTTCACCGAGTCTGCCTTCTGGCATGGAGGAGCCTGTGTGTGGGGAGATGCAGCGGTGATCATGCCCTGGACCATGTATGGACACTATGGAGATGTGACCATATTGGAGCGTCAATATCCCAGCATGAGAACCTGGATCGATTGGATTATGGGGAAATATGTGGATGAAAGAGGCCTTTGGAGCGGAGGATTCCAGTTTGGAGACTGGTTGGCGCTGGATGGCAAGGGGGAGGATGACCGCTATGGCGGAACGGATACCACATACATTGCCTCCGTCTTTTTGCGAAATTCCTCCATGTTGGTGGCGGAAGCTGCCGCAGTTCTGGGACGGACAGATGAGGAAAAGAAATATCGTCAGATCAGTGAACAGGTGAGAGCGGCTATTTGCCGGGAGTATGTTGATCAAGATGGAAGGCTGAACATTCGTACCCAGACGGCTCATGTGTTGGCACTCCGATTTGAGGTGGTTGAGCCGGAGAAACGACAGGTGATCGTGGATGACTTGATGGAACTGCTGAGAGAAAACGGAATGCATCTGACCTGTGGTTTTGTGGGAACCGCATATTTGTGTAAGGTTCTTTCCGAAGCCGGATTGAGTGAAGCTGCATATCAGGTCTTGTTCCAGAAAGACTTCCCCAGCTGGCTCTACGAAGTGGATATGGGTGCCACCACCATCTGGGAGCGGTGGAACTCTGTGCTGCCCGATGGAAAGATTTCCGGTACCGGGATGAACTCACTGAATCACTACGCCTACGGAAGCATTGCCCAGTGGATGTATGAACATATGGCCGGACTGAGAGAGAATGAGCCGGGATTTAAATCCTTTACGATCTGTCCGGAGTTTACAGAGCGATTTGAGTTTGTGGATGTGAACTACAGATCCCCTAAAGGCGAGATCAAGGTTCATTGGGATCGTGTGGCAGAGGACGAGGGTCGGTTTTATCAGTTGAGCGTGAAGGTTCCCTTTGATACCACCGCGCAGGTATGTATCCCCGGTGAACGTGATGTTCAAATCCTGCTGCCCGGAGAGCATACGGTGTCTTACCGGACATGACGTCTCGATAAACGGATCAAAGGGAAAGTGACAGAATGGAGAACGTATGAAAATAGAAATAAGACCATGTCGATACTATTTAGCGATAGATATTGGAGCGTCTTCCGGACGGCATATTCTTGGCCATGTGGAAGAGGGTAAGATGATATTGGAGGAGATTTATCGATTTGACAATCGACAGGTTCATCGGAACGGCCATGATTGCTGGGATATGGAAAATCTGTGGGAAGGGATCATGGGTGGATTAAAGGCATGTAAGTCAGCGGGGAAAATCCCGAAAACCGTTGGGATCGATACATGGGCAGTGGATTTTGTGTTGTTGGACGAGGCGGATCGATTGATTGGTGATGCCGTTGCATATCGTGATCGTCGAACCGAAGGAATGAGAGAAGTGGTCAACGACATTATTCCCGCAGCGGATTTGTATGGGAAGACGGGTATCCAGTATCAGCCGTTTAACACCATTTACCAGCTGATGGCACTAAAAGGAGAGGATCCGGAGCAGCTCGATCAGACAAAACGGTTTTTAATGATCCCCGAGTATTTTAATTTCAGACTGACCGGGGTAAAACAGAATGAATATACCAATGCCACTTCCACCGGCCTGGTCAATGCCGTTGAGAAGGATTGGGATAGGGAATTGATGAGTGCATTGGGATTGTCGTCGGAGATAGTTGGCGATCTCGCCATGCCGGGGACGGTGTTGGGCGGGTTCCTGCCAAGGATACAGGAGGAAGTAGGATTTAATGCCACGGTGATTCTTCCGGCAACCCATGATACCGGTTCTGCCTTTTTGGCAGTTCCGGCGAAGGATGACCGGGCTGTTTTCCTTTCCTCGGGTACATGGAGCCTGTTGGGGGTGGAAAATGAGCGACCCGTCACAAGCGAGGCTAGTCTGGCACAGAATTTTACCAACGAGGGTGGAGCCTGGTACCGCTACCGGTATTTGAAAAATATTATGGGCCTGTGGATGATCCAATCGATTCGCAGAGAACTGAATGGCGTGGCTTATGTTCAGGGGAAATCTGAGGGGGAAAATGCCGGGAGGGGCACTTTAGCCGTGATGCTTGGGGAGCATGGACACAGGAAGTGGAACTTTCCGGATCTCATTGATGAGGCAAAAAAAGCCGAAGGTTTTCGGAGTGTCGTGGATGTGAACCGGGAATGTTTTCTTGCCCCGGATAGTATGATTCGGACAATCAGAGCGGAATGCAGACGCACGGGACAGCCGCTGCCCGAGACGGTGGGAGAACTGATGCAGTGTGTGTATCAAAGTCTTGCTGTCTGCTACCGGGATGCGATTCACAATCTGGAGAAACTGACAGGGAAGAATTACACCAGTATAAATATTGTCGGTGGTGGTTGTCAGGATATGTATTTGAATGAGTGTACGGCAAAAATCACGGGGCTTACCGTTTATGCAGGTCCTGTGGAAGGGACAGCGATTGGGAATTTGTTGATACAGATGATTGCCGGCGGCGATATAAGGGATTTAAAACAGGGACGTGAGATGATTAGAAGGAGTTTTGAAGTGAAGGAGGTTCATCCATGAGTTATTTGGAGGCAAAAGCAAAGTACGCTGCACTGGGAGTAGATACCGACATAGCCATTGCCAGATTGAAGACGGTGCCGGTGGCGCTTCATTGCTGGCAGGGAGATGATGTGCGTGGTTTTGACACAGATCCCAATGCGCCGCTGACCGGAGGGATTCAGACTACGGGAAATTACCCGGGGCGTGCCCGTACACCGGAGGAACTGATGGCAGACATTGATCAGGTGATGGCGATGGTTCCCGGAAAGGTGAAAATGAACCTTCACGCCAGCTACGCCATTTTTGACGAGGAGAACGGCGGCTGGGTGGATCGCGACAAGCTGGAACCCAAGCATTTCAGAAAATGGGTGGATTTCTGCAAAGAGAGAGGCTTGGGCTGTGATTTTAATCCAACCTTCTTTTCTCATCCCAAGTGTGATCCACTGACATTGGCGTCGCCCAACGAAGAGACCAGAACGTTCTGGGTGGATCACGGAAAAGCCTGTGTGCGGATATCTCAGTATCTGGCAGAGGAGTTGGGACAGCCCTGCGTTATGAATATCTGGGCGGGTGATGGATTTAAGGACATTCCGGCAGATCGCCTGGGACCCAGACTGCGTTACAAACAGTCTTTTGATGAGATCCTTTCGGAGCCTTTTGACAAAGAGAAGGTATTTCCTTGTGCGGAGAGCAAAGTGTTCGGCATCGGAGTGGAGAGCTACACGGTGGGTTCTGCCGAATGGTGTCTGAAATACGCAGACAGCCGAGAGGATTGTATCTGCCTCATGGACAACGGTCACTACCACCCCACTGAGGTGGTTTCCGATAAAATTTCCGCAGTATTGGCTTATGACAAAAAGATGGCCCTTCATGTGACCCGCAGTGTCCGCTGGGATTCTGACCATGTGGTACGGTTTGACGATGAGACCAGGGAAATCTGCAAGGAGATAGTTCGCTGTGACGGTCTGGATAAGGTATTTATTGCGCTGGATTACTTTGATGCATCCATTAATCGGGTATCTGCATGGGTCACCGGATTCAGAAACTTACAGAAAAGTCTGTTGTTTGCCTTGCTTCAGCCCAATGGGGAAATGAAAAAACTGCAGGATGAAGGCAACTGGACTAAACTGATGGTGCTGCAGGAAGAATTGAAGACAATGCCTTTCGGGGAGGTTTGGGAGGAATATTGCAGAGCTTGCGGCAAGCCGGCAGACGGTGAGTGGTTCCCCATGGTGGAGAAATATGAGCGGGAAATTCAGTCCCTGCGGTGATGGTAAATCATATGCAAGGAGATGGGGACGAGGATGTGTCGCGAAAAATACGGCACAAAAATAAATCAGAAGGAGAGTTGAGGAAAGAAAATGAAAGATATATTGACTGCCCCCTTTGTGGTGGAAATGGCAAAAATAACAGCAAATATGTACCGCTTGGGTTGGGATGAGCGCAACGGCGGAAATATCAGTTACATGCTGGAGAAAGAAGAGGTCGCGGAGTATCTCGACTTAAGTCAGGTGATCCGCACTATCCCCACCGGTTTTCAGGCGGATGCATTGATCGGAAAGATTTTTATGGTAACCGGAACCGGAAAATATTTCAAGAATGTGATGGATGATCCGGAGACAAACCTGGGCATTATCCGTATTGCAGAGGATGGATGTACTGCTGAACTGCTTTGGGGTTACAAGGATGGCGGAAAATTCACCTCTGAGCTGCCGGCGCATTTGATGAGCCATATGGCCCGCATGTCGGTGGATCCGGCCAACCGTGTGGTTATGCACTGCCATCCTACCTATACTTTGGCCATGAACTATGTTCATGAGTTGGATGAGAAGAAATTCACTCACACCCTCTGGGAAATGTGTACCGAATGTATCGTGGTATTCCCGGATGGTATCGGTGTGCTGCCCTGGATGCTTTGCGGAACCAACTCCATCGGTGAGGCTACTGCGGCGAAGATGAAGGAGTTTCGTTTGGTCGTCTGGGGAATGCATGGCATCTACGGTGTGGGAAAAAATCTGGACGAGGCCTTTGGTCTGATCGAGACCGTGGAGAAGGCAGCCCAGATCTATATGCTGACCGCTCATTTGCCCAGAGTGAATACCATCCGTGATGAGGAGATGAAGGAGCTGGCAGAGTATTTTGGAGTGGACTACCGGAAAGATTTTCTGAATTTATAAATCGTCACGTAAAAGAATAATAATCCGGTTTGTGGGATGACATCATCAGCTGTGATGTCATCCTTTTTATGATATTTAGAACTTTATCTAAATACCTATTGACAATTCAGGGAAAACAGGTATAATAATATTTAGAAAAATATCTAAATACAGAAGGGGGAGCCAAAGATGGGTTTTGCAGAAAACTTCAAGGCATTATCTGATCCGGTTCGCCGGGAGATTTTGGTCCTGCTCAAAAAGGGGCGTTTATCCGCCGGAGAGATCGGCAGTCATTTTGATATGACGGGAGCCACCATATCCTATCATTTGAACATACTGAAAAAGGCGGAGCTTATCTTTGAGAACCGTGAGAAAAATTACATCTATTATGAGCTGAACACTTCTGTGGTTGAAGAAGTTATGCTTTGGTTGGCACAGTTAAAGGGGGAAAATAATGATGCTGAAAAAGAATAAAGGATATATGATCGTGAGCAGTCTGGTGATTTTGATTCCTGTGATCGTAGGGGTGTTGCTGTGGGATAAACTGCCGGAGACCATGGCGACCCATTTCGATGTCAGCGGTGAGGCCGATGGATGGAGCAGTAAGCCCTTCGCTGTGTTCGGTATTCCCCTGTTTATCCTGGCTTGCCATTGGCTGGGGGCAGTTGGGATACAGTTTGATCCCAGACACAAAAATATTAATGAAAAGGTGTATCGGTTGTGCTTATTCATTTGTCCGGTGGTATCTCTTATCTGTGCAGTTGGGCTGTACCCTTATGCCTTGGGAATGGATGTGAACTCGGCATTTCTCGCTGAATTGTTCGTGGGAGGTGTCCTGGTGATCGTTGGAAATTATCTCCCCAAGTGCCGACAGAATTATACGGTGGGGATCAAGCTGCCGTGGACGATCCATGATGAGGAAAATTGGAATCGGACCCATCGGATGGCCGGATGGCTGTGGATGGCCGGTGGATTGGTGATCCTGCTCAATACATTCCTGCGGTTTGGCAAAGAGTGGCTGATGGTAGTGATTTTTGCAGTGATTGCGTTGGTGCCTATGGGATATTCCTTTGGATATTATGTGAGGCATAGAGGAGAATAATAGGCGAGAAGATGAAATGAAAGGTCCCGAAGTGTTTTTCGGGGCCTTTCAAAATTAAAGTCTATGATATTTGTTGTAGATCGTTCTTAGGAAACGAATGGTATATATTAGCAGCAACGTGAGAAGTGCTATTTTTGTCCAACTGATCATTGCATATCCGAAGGGATATTTGAATAACGCGTAAAATCGAGGAACAATGACTGAGGAAAAAGATAAAAGCAGACGAAAGGCTAAACAGGTAAAGTATAGTATTAGGTTTTTTAAGGAGAGGCTACTGGCTTTTTTGCTGAAAAGCAAAATCGTTACGACCATCAGTATACTTAAAAGAAAAAGCATTATTATTGATCCGACTAATCCTGCGGGAGCTTCAAAACGGAGAAAGTAACGAAGATAAGAGATTGCTGCTTGCCAGGAAATTACTGTACCCGATTTGAGATAGAGGTCAACCATACAGAATAATGCCCAGCTACACCACAGGCCAACATATTTACGGAAGATTAAACAGATTGTGCCGCAAATGAAGAAGGGTAAAGCCAATACTGCACCGTTGAGTAGATCAAAAGAGACTGTGAGGATCAGAAAGGTTAGAAAACCCATGCAAAACAGAATCGTGCCGATGATTTTTCTGGCCGGAAATTGGGTCTCGTGGTGTTGTTGAGGATATGTATCTGCCTGTTGAGTTGACGATATGGACGAATAGTTAGTATCCATTTCTTTTTCCGTTTCCGGCTTTTTATCCAGTACCAGCTCATCCAGAGTCACTCCAAATAACTGGCTCATGTTAATCAGTTTATCCAAGTCGGGTGTTGATCCTCCTGTCTCCCATTTGGAGATGGACTGGCGGGAAACATTTAGGTGTTCAGCCAGATCCCCCTGAGAAAGTCCCTGCTTGGTGCGCAGCTTATATATCTTTTCACCCAATATCATATAAGATGATCCCCCTTTTCTGAAGAACGCCGACCGAACCGCTAAGAGTATTTGATCGGAGTTGGTTTACGGTAAAAGTATAGCAAAATTCAGTAATAAAGTCTACCAAACCGACTTGGCAGTTTAGCAATCGCCAGTTGCAACACAGCGATCCAGTACCGACACCGATCCTTGAATCACCAGATCCGCATATTTATCTCTCGGTGTCACTGATTTGTTGATTACTACCAGCCTGTCCCCACGATAATAATCGATCAAACCGGCTGCTGGGTAGACAGTGAGGCTGGTGCCGCCAATGATCAGCAGATCGGCCTGCTGTATGTGGCGTATGGAGCTGTTCAAAACAGTAGAGTCCAGTGCCTCCTCATACAGAACTACGTCCGGCTTGATCCGTCCGCCGCAGGAACAGCGGGGAATGCCGGAACTGCCAAGGAGATCCTCCATCGGATAGAAGCGTCCGCATCGCTCACAGTAATTGCGAAGCACCGAGCCGTGCAGCTCCAGCACTTGCTTACTTCCCGCAGCCTGATGGAGGCCATCGATATTCTGAGTGATCACCGCCGATAATTTTCCCATTTCCTCCAGCTTGGCCAGTGCCAGATGGGCAGCATTGGGGGTTGCGTCGGGGAAGAGCATTTTATTGCGATAGAACCGGAAGAACTCCTCCGGTTTTCGCTCATAAAAACTGTGGCTTAAAATGGTTTCCGGCGGGTATGCGTAAGATTGATTATAGAGGCCGTCCACACTGCGAAAATCAGGTATATTTGATTCGGTGGATACGCCTGCTCCACCAAAGAAAACGATGCGTTTGCTTTCGGCGATCCATTGTTTTAAGGTATCAACAGATGTGTCAAAAGTCGAGTTTGACATGGTGAACTCCTTTCCTT
>JAFOFP010000031.1 GCA_017387285.1 Lachnospiraceae bacterium | reverse complement strand
GGAGAGATCCTTTATCATGGAAACAATGTAGTAGGACGCGGTGTCAATGCCGCAGAGTACCGTTCCCATGTGGGCATGGTATTCCAGTCCTTCAACCTGTTCAATAACATGACTGTTCTGGAAAACTGTATGGTAGGCCAGATTAAGGTGCTGAAAAGGAGCAAGGAAGAGGCCCGCGCTCAGGCTATGAAGTATCTGGAGAAGGTAGGCATGGCTCCCTATATCAATGCGAAGCCCCGCCAGATTTCCGGCGGTCAGAAGCAGCGTGTGGCTATCGCCAGAGCATTGGCCATGGATCCGGAGGTCCTGCTGTTTGACGAGCCCACCTCCGCACTGGACCCTGAGATGGTAGGCGAGGTACTGAACGTCATGCAGGAGCTGGCGCAGGAAGGCATGACCATGCTGGTGGTTACCCACGAGATGGCCTTTGCCAGAGATGTATCCAACCGGGTGGTTTACATGAACAAAGGCGTTATCTGCGAGGAGGGTACCCCCGAGGAAGTATTCGGAAATCCGAGACAGCAGGAGACAAAGGAGTTTTTGGCAAGATTCCGGAAAAACTGAGAAAAGGCGAGAAAACACGAAAAGAGAAGTAAATCGGGCTTACGATTCCAAAGAGAGTCGTAAGCCTTTTTGATTGGTGAAACAAAAATTCCGGAGGGGAAAGTTGGTTTAATGGGGTAAAACGGTGGAATAATTGGCAAGGATATGTTATGATAGGGAGAGAAATCCATTGGAAACGATCAATGACCGACAGACGAAGGGAAAAGATACCATGGCAAAATTATATTTTAAATACGGAGCAATGGGCTCCAGCAAGACGGCTCAGGCGCTGATTACCCGTTATAATTATGAGGAAAAAGGGATGAAAACCTGGCTGATTAAATCCAGCGCAGATGTCCGCGACGGAGAACTGATCCTGCGCAGTCGGATCGGGCTGGAGGCGAAGGCTGATGTAATGCGTCCGGAGACGGATATTTATCAGGTATTTGCTGCGACACACAAGGGAGATTGCCATGTGGTGATCGTGGATGAGTGTCAGTTTATGACGGAACTGCAGATTGAACAGCTGAGAGCCATCGTGGACGATTTTTGCGTGCCTGTGCTGTGCTTCGGATTACGGACGGATTTTTTGACCAAGCTGTTTCCCGGCAGCCGCAGACTGATGGAACTGGCGGATGTGATTGAGGAGATCAAGACCATGTGTGATTGCGGAGCCAAGGGCACCGTAAATGCCCGGATCGACGGGCAGGGATATATTGTGACGGAAGGTGAGCAGGTGATGCTGGGCGGAAATGACCGCTATATTGCCATGTGTCATCGGTGTTATCAGCAGGCTATCCGGGAACACAAAAAGGTTAGGGTATAATGCGAGATTTGGAGCACACAAATGCGTGAGATGAGATTGTATAGAAATGTAAGAACCACAAGGGATATTACGATATGGACCATAGTTGCGGCCTTAATGCTGATGCTATGGGGATGCGGATCCAGCAATAAGGAAACGATTCCGGGGCTGAATGAAGGTACAGAGGAAACCATAGAAGGAGAATGTAAAATGGATATTCAGTTGGTGTTTGATCAGAAGGAGCTTTACGGGGCAGGCCCTGACGGGAAGGTACCGGTGGTGTCAGTGGCCTATGCGGATTGGGTTTCCACGGATTATGTGGATGTCAGTGATTTTTATGCCCTATCCTATGTGCTGGCGGCCAAATCAGACGCCTACGGTGTGACCTTTTTTGACCGGCAAAAACATTTCCTATGTGGAACGGCAGTGGGAGAAGGCCGGGAGGAGCACACCATTGACACTACCCAGGGCAGTGTGATCGTTCCGGAAAATGCCAAGTATGCCCGTTTTATCAGCTATGTGGGTGACTGGGACCCCATGAAGGATTCGTCGGTGGTGGGGTATACCACCAAGGCTGCCTATGAGGATTATCTGTCCGGGCAGACCCTTGGCGGACTGAAGATCGCCTGTCTGGGAGACAGTCTCACCGAGGGAGATTACGGGCTGAAGCCGGGCGTGGCCAACGTGTTCTATCGGAATTATCCGTTTTATCTGGCGAAGATGACCGGCGCAACTACGGTAAATTATGGTTACTGTGGAATTACTTCCACTCGGTTTTTGGAGAAATATCGGACCGGAACAGTGAAGGTGGGGGATGCCGATGTGGTGATCGTCATGTTGGGAACCAATGCCGGATTGAGAGACCAGCACGGTGCAAATTATGAGACCCTGATCGGTGAGATACGGCGGGATATGAAAGCGGATGCGATACTGGTTCTGGTGGCACCGCCCCATGCCACGGAGGATCCGTCAAAACTCAACTACGGCTACAACGAAAATGTATTCAGCGCGGTGGAGTTTGTGCGGGCATTTGCAGCGGAGGAAGGTATTCCTCTCATTGATGCCTACGCAGATAGTCCCATCCAGCCGGAGAATGAGGATCAGTATCAGAGTTGCGATGGACTTCATATGAACGATGCCGGATATAAGGCCTTTGCGGAGTTTGTGACAGAGGAAATAAAGAGGACAACTAAAAAATGAAGAAAT
>JAFOFP010000226.1 GCA_017387285.1 Lachnospiraceae bacterium | reverse complement strand
TGTCCGCCATATCGTACTTCTCGATCAGTTCCACACACAGATCAATACAGCGGTGGCACCGTTCCAGACTGACCTCATCCCCCTCATAATATTCCTTTAGTTCCAGATTCAAAAGTGTACCGCTTTCCTTCAATAACTGCAGCAATTCCTCCAAGGTGGGAATGGATAGCCACTCCTCGCTGCCTCCGGCATTGAGTTTTCGCAGTTCTGCCAAGGTCATGTCCTTTATCCATCCGCGCCCGTCGGTGGTTCGCTCCACTGTATTGTCATGGATCAGAACCAACTGATCATCCTTGGTCAGATGGACATCGGTCTCAATCATCTCCACGCCTGAACGGATCGCCGCCCGAAAGGCCTCCATGGTGTTTTCATAGTAATTGTAGCTGTCACCGCGGTGAGCAGCGATAGTCATTTTGCCGTCTGTTGTGAGTTTCATAGGTACCTCCTGATATATTACTGATTAGCATTTACATTGAAAATAATTCACTGACAATCATATCGGCACATTCCGCCGAACTGTGCATGCTTGTATCTACGCACAACCTATACTTTATGTTTTTTGCCATCAGCTCATGCTGCTCCTCTGACTGATTTTCGTATCTGTCTCCACGAATAATATTGCGTTTCCTGCATATATCCAGCGGACAGTATACTTCAACCACATCGAGAGGATTATCTTTGAGTATTTCCAATAGTTGCTGATAATGAGGGGTTATCTCCTCTCTTTCAACCAATATCCCATCAATCAGAACATTTTTTCCCATATCTGAATACAGCTTTGCGGTGTGGTACATCATGATAATCACTTCACTGAGATACTTCCAATAGTTTTCTCGTAAAAACTTATCTCCCACCATCTCTTGAAACAAATCATTGGCAACAACATAAAAAAATACGTCATCACGGTCTTGAAGTGCCTCAACGATGGATGTTTTCCCTGCACTTGTCACGCCGTTCAGGAAAACAATGCGTCCTTTTTCCATGGTACTCCTCCGTACATTTCAATCGGTTAATTTTTATTGTACACGGTGCAAAACAGACTGTCAAATTACTTTTGTTTTATTGTAAAAAATCAATCTCTATATATAACGCGACGTCATCGTGAAATTCTCACTTCGTTCGAACTTCACGATGCACGGCATTCGCTGAATGCCGTGCAAAATAGAAAGAGAACCCCTCTGCCAAGCGAGCTTGGCTCGGGGGTTCTCTTTCTATTTTTACGTCGCTCAGCTCATTGCTAACGCGTCACATCATTCCCATATTTCCGCCTGCGGGCATTGCGGGAGCGGGCTCTTTGATGTTTGCAACTACGGACTCGGTGGTGAGCAGGGTGCTTGCCACGCTGGTTGCGTTCTGCAGTGCGCTTCTGGTTACCTTTGCGGGATCCAGAATGCCTGCTGCGATCATATCTACATACTCATCATTCAGGGCATCGAAGCCAAATCCTACGGGGGACTCCTTTACCTTGTTGATGATCACGCTGCCCTCAAGGCCTGCGTTTGCTGCAATGTGGAACAGGGGCGCCTCCAGAGCCTTCATTACCAGCTCTGCACCGGTCTTCTCGTCGCCGGACAGGGTCTTAACCAGCTCTGCCAGCTTTACGGTTGCGTGAACGTATGCGGAACCGCCGCCTGCGATTACACCTTCCTCAACGGCTGCTCTGGTTGCTGCCAGTGCATCTTCCATACGAAGCTTAGCTTCCTTCATCTCAGTCTCGGTAGCAGCACCTACGCGGATGACTGCAACACCGCCGGACAGCTTAGCCAGTCTCTCCTGCAGCTTCTCTCTATCGTAATCGGACTTGGTCTCAACGATCTGAGACTTGATCTGTACTCTTCTTGCCTCGATATCCTCGGCATCGCCTGCACCGTCAACGATGATGGAGGTCTCCTTGCCTACCTTGATGGACTTAGCGCGTCCCAGAAGACCCAGATGAGCCTCCTTCAGCTCCAGACCTACCTCGTCGGAGATCACAGTACCGCCGGTCAGAACAGCGATGTCCTTCAGCATTTCTTTTCTTCTGTCGCCGTAGCCGGGTGCCTTAACACCAACTACATTGATTACGCCACGGAGCTTGTTTACGATCAGGTTGGTCAGCGCCTCACCCTCGATATCCTCTGCGATGATCATCAGCTTTGCACCTGCCTGAGCGATCTGCTCCAGAACGGGCAGGATCTCCTGCATGTTGGTGATCTTCTTGTCGGTGATCAGGATGTAAGGATTCTCCATCTCACAGATCATCTTCTCCATGTCGTTGCACATATATGCGGAGATATATCCACGGTCGAACTGCATACCTTCTACCAGATCCAGCTCGGTCTTCATGGTCTTGGACTCCTCGATGGTGATTACGCCATCCTTGGAAACCTTCTCCATAGCGTCAGCAACCATCTCACCAACCTCATTGTCGCCGGCGGAGATCGCTGCTACACGTGCGATCTGCTCTCTGCCGCTGATGGGGCTGCTCATCTCGCGGATCGCCTCAACCGCTGCATCGGTAGCCTTCTTCATACCCTTTCTCAGGATGATGGGGTTAGCACCTGCTGCCAGATTGCGCATACCTGCGTTTACCATAGCCTGTGCCAGCACGGTTGCGGTGGTGGTTCCGTCACCTGCTACGTCGTTGGTCTTGCTTGCCACTTCCTTGATCAGCTGAGCACCCATATTCTCGAATGCATCCTCCAGCTCGATCTCTTTCGCAATGGTCACACCGTCGTTGGTAATCAGGGGAGTTCCGAACTGCTTATCCAAAACTACGTTTCTGCCCTTAGGTCCAAGGGTCACGCGAACGGTATTTGCCAACTGATTTACGCCTGCCTCCAGAGCTGCTCTGGCCTCAGCGCCATACTTGATTTCCTTTGCCATGTCAAACTTCCTCCAAATTTCTAACTAATCAATCCTCAACGATAGCCAGAACATCGTTCTGCTTTACTACAATATACTCATCTGCACCGAACTTTACGGTGGTTCCTGCGTACTTAGAATAGATAACCTTATCGCCGGGCTTTACTTCCATCTTAACTTCCTCAGTGCCGGGGCCAACTGCGATAACCTCAGCCTCCTGGGGCTTCTCCTGTGCACTGCTGGTCAGGATGATACCACCCTTGGACTTTGTCTCTGCCTCGATCTGCTTTAATACTACACGATCACCTAAAGGTACTAATCTCATGTCTGCTTCCTCCTGTTCATTGCCTGTTAGCACTCTTTTTGGTCGAGTGCTAAACACTGTTGATATATTAGCGGTTTTCTTCGCAAAATGCAAACCGCAAAACAGCTGTATTTTTATAGTTTTTCTTTAGTTTTCTTTGTTTTTCCCATATTTTCTCGCATTTGCTCACTCTATCGGATTTTATGGTAATTTTATATTTACCCCATGTGGTATCGCTCCACATGCTCCACCTTCAGCTCATCCCCCTCAAATCGAAAATATATCCGAAAAGTGATACCCGGTGCAAACATATCCACGGCCGCACAGTAACAATCCCCGTAAACATCTCCGTAGTCCGGCTCATAGATAGAATGGACCACCATATGCATGGATCTTAAACCTGCTTCAAGCTGCTCATACAGCTCTTCATTCTCAATTAACATATCGTATCCTCCTCACCGGACATCGATGGATCACTCTCGGAAACGGATTCCCCAGGCCTTCTCCAGCCGATTCAAACCTTCCCAGATCTCCGCCTCACTCATCTGAGAGACTCCAAGCAACACCGTGGCTCGCTTCCGTGCTCCGTCAAGATAATAATTCTCCAGACTGTACCCCTTCACGCCCACCT
>JAFOFP010000225.1 GCA_017387285.1 Lachnospiraceae bacterium | reverse complement strand
TTTGACCCCATTACCTACAGTGTACCGGGAACCTATCAGTATAAGATCGTTGAGACGGAAGGAAACCGAAAGGGAGTTGACTATAATCCCGAGGGCGTATCCTATGTGGCAAAGGTTGTGGTTGCGGACAATACCACTACCGGAAGTTTGGAAGTGATCAGCACGACATACTATCCGGAAAATTCCAGCGAGGCACTCACTGGCCTGCCTACGTTTACCAATACCTACACCCCTGAGCGTATTCCTGTTGTATTGGATATTGACAAGGTGCTGACCGGTCGTGATATGGACGCGGATGAGTTCTCTTTCACCGTAATTCAGACTGAGTATACGGATGGAACAAATGTCAATACCGATAAAACTCAGGTCGCTGTCGGAAGCAATACCGCAGCATCAGATGGCGTTTCTGCAGTGATCGATTTCACTGAGATTTATGTTGGAGAAGCAGGAACCTATACCTATGAGGTGACAGAGGATCCCGGCAGTCGTCCCGGAGTGGACTATGCGGTTGAGGTGGCAGACCGAATTGTCGTAACGGTTGTGGTTGAGAAGAATGCGACAACCGGAGAGCTTTCCGTCAAGACCATCGAATATAGAAACAGCAGCGGAACTGTTTTGGCAGATCCCGGATTTGAAAATGTTTATACGCCTGATCCCATTGGCCATAGCTTCTATGCAAATAAGAAGCTGGATGGTATGCCTCTGGCAGCAGATATGTTTGATTTCACGGCAACGCTGCAGCAGAAGGATGCCGCAGGAAATTGGGCGGCATTGGCGCAGCCCGTTGTGATAGCAGCAAAGAACAATGCCAATGGCCTGGTATCCTTTGTATCTGCAAATGATGCGATCAAAGCTGCAGGCGAATATCGTTGGGTTGTGACCGAGAATGGGGGAACCGGTCCCAGCGGCGGAAATATGATCTTTGACCAGTCGGAGTTCTATGTATATGTAACGGTAAATGACAATCCGACCACCGGAAAGTTGTCCATCGGAACAGTTACATATCAGAAGGGCTCAGAGGATGTGGCTGAGATCATCTTTACCAACACCTTTGTTCCCACCGAAAAATATGCAGAATTGCCTCTCAGCAAGAAGAATCTGATCGGTAGAACACCGGGAGACGGAGAGTTTGCCTTTATCGTGACGGATGTACAGGGTACAGCGGTAGCAAAGGGAACCAATGATACCACGGGAGCAATTGTATTTGATTACGACCTGAGCGCCGACGGTGTACAGGCAGACGGAATCAAGTTCTCTGCGGTTGGTTCTTACTTCTACACCATCACTGAGGACACTCAGGCGGGAACTGGTTATACCGGAGCGAATGTAACCTTCGATCCGGCCAAGTGGACTGTGCAGTTTGTTGTAACACAGGATACGGTGACAGGAGAGTTGATCGTCAGTGCGCCGGTTATCACTGCAGTAACCGGAAGTACGGCGGCAGACATCAGTCAGATCATCTTTACCAACACCTACGATCCCACTGATGTGAAAATTACCCTCAAGGGTCACAAGTCCCTGACCGGACGTACCCTTCAGGCAGGGGAGTTTGAGTTCCACCTGGTTAGTGGCGACAATGTGATCGCAAAGGGCTTCAACGATGAAAACGGCGTGATTACATTTGAGTCCATAACGTTTACCTCGGTAACCACCCAGAATTACAAGATCATCGAGGTAAATAAGGGTGCTCATGGAGTTACTTATGACAGCGATGAGATTCCTGTAACCATTACCGTTACGGATGATGTGACAGAAGGAAAGCTGGTAGCATCGGTGGCAATCAACGGAGAAGCTTACGACGAAACCAAGGTTGGCGCAGATGCACAGATCCTCTTCGAAAACAGCTACAAGGGTCTGCCCGGACTGGCCAATGTAGAAGTGAAGAAGGAACTGGTTGGACGTCCCCTGGTATCCGGAGAGTTTGAGTTTATTCTGACTGAAGCGAGCGGAAATCCTTCTGCGGCAGTGATTGAGGGAGGACTCAACGATGAGAACGGATTGGTTGAGTTTGTGATCACTGAGCTTTCTGAAGTGGGAAGATATACCTTCGTGGTAACGGAGAAGGCCGGAACAGATACAAGGATCGAATACTCTCAGGAGTCCTTTGAGATCTATGTGGACGTTACCGACCCCGGAACCGGTCGCATGCATGCCGAAGTAAGCTATGAGAATGGTGAAACGCCTGTATTTACCAATACCTACAAGCCTGATCCGATTCAGGTGATCATCGAGGGAACCAAGTACCTGATGGGCCGCGAACTGAAAGACGGAGAATTCTCCTTCGAGGTTCACGACAGCACAGGAAACCTGGTAGCAACCGGTAAGAATAAAGAAAATAAGGAGATCGAGTTCACAGAAATTACCCTTCCTGCGGTTGGAACTTATACGTTGACCGTAACCGAAGTCAACAACCATCTTCCTTTTGTGAACTATGATTCTGAGGCAAAGACCGTGGTCATCGTTGTGACCAACGAGAACGGTGTGCTGAAGGAGGAAATTCAGTATCCTGCAGGCGGATTGAAATTCGTCAATGTATACGATGTACCTTACACGCCTCCGGCACCTCAGGAGCCCGCTCCTGACACCGGCGACCACAGCACCATGATTCTGTGGGGTGTTTTGGCAGGGCTGGGTGCAATGGCACTTGGCGGAGTGTTGTTTATCCGTAAGCGGAGAGATGACGAAGCGTAAGTGCAGTAAGCTGTGAAGTGAGAAACAGAATAGAAATGAGAGACAGTCCCGGGCATTGAGTCCGGGGCTGTTTTGATGAGGACAAAGGATGGGAATATTCGAGCAGGTGCTTGTGTGTTATTCGGAAATGCTGTATAATTATATTGTCTTTGTCGAAGAAATAAATAACCAATAAACCACACGGGGAGAGATGAGACAATGCGAAAGATAGGAATCATGTTGGACAGCAGAAAAGATATGGAGGCGGATCGGTATATCCGAATGGCTGCCGAACTGGGGTTTAACACCGTGTTTTCCGGCGTAAAAGCACCGGAGGTTATGGATGAGAGAGCTGAGCTGCTGAGCAAGGTCGGCATGACTTACGATACTCTCCATGCGCCCTTCGGCCATATCAATGATATCTGGTTTGCAGGAGAAGCCGGAGAGACCATGTACACAGAGCTTACGGATTGTGTTGATGCTTGTGTAAGGTCAGATGCACCCATTGCGGTGGTTCATCTTTCCTCCGGTAATCAGGCTCCGCCGCCCACCGATATTGGCCGGGGACGGTTTATCGATCTGGTGGAATACGCTGCCGGAAAGGGAATCAAGATTGCCTTTGAAAATCAACGAAAGCTGGGCAATCTGGCATGGGCCTTCGAGGAGTTTGCCGACGCGGAGAATGTGGGATTTTGCTGGGATTGCGGCCATGAGGCCTGCTTCACCCACGGCAGACAGTATATGCCTCTGTTTGGTGACCGCCTGATCTGTACCCACATTCACGACAATAATGGTGTGTATAATGAGGATCTGCACCGTCTGCCTTTTGACGGAAAGACAGATTATGATCGCGTTGCGAGACAGATTCGTGAAAGTGGATACAAGGGCTCGTTATCGTTGGAGGTCATGGGGTACAAAGACTATTATGAGAATATATCCGGTGAGGAGTTTCTGACACGGGCTGCGGCAGCTGCGAAACGGCTGCGGGAGATGGTAGATGGAGAGTAAGTGTAGATAATAGAGTGCATACAAAAATGCCCTTGGGATCGTCCAAAGGCATTTTTGTATGCAGCGATAATTGGGGAGGTTCCTACCGTTTATCTCTAAGAATAATAATTATTATATTTTAACCTTCTCCCCAAAAATCTATCGTATCCTGAGTGGTTGTTTGAACCCCAAAAAGTTGATAAATAAAATCTTCTTTTTCGTTAAACACTTCAAGGATCAAGATGATGTCACCTTGAATACGATAGACAAAGTAATTATGCTCTACGAAAAGTATGTAATAATCGCATCCCAAATGGTAGTTTGTTCTTAAAGAAGCACCCATTTGAGGGAATCTCTTTAAAGAAGCAATTCTTTTGGAAATATGTGCAGATACTTCATCGGCAACCGAGGGACCGAATTTCTCACGTATTTCGCGTTTGATAGCCTTTCGTTTTGACAGAGCTTTGGTGGAATATGCGATCTTCATCTCATATCTTAGCCAATTCTGTCTCCGCGTCTTCTTCAGAAATAAGGCCCTGCTTCAGCAAAGACTTTTCTGCATCGCTCATTTTTTTCTTAAAAAGAGTAAAAGCAGCCTCTTTTTTTGACTGGGCAATGGAACTGTCAGAAAATGCCTTTTGCTTTTTTGACGAATTTGCAGTGATCATTTGCTTGCCTCCTAACTGTTTTTGTCTGACCATGACAATACTGGAGCCACGGTGTTTTCTTTGGTATATTACAGGCAGGAATGCATCTTGTGGATGTAATTTTATTATAACCGATTTGCAAAATAAAACAACTTCAAATCACAGCAGCGGAATCCCGGCCTCCTTACAAGCCTTCCGTGTCTCCGTATCCCACACGCTGGCCTGAACCTCACCGATGTGTGCGCTGCCCAAAAGGAGCATACACAGGCGGCTCTGTCCGATACCGCCGCCGATGGAATAGGGCAGGGTGCCGTCAAGAACGGCTTTATGGAAGGGGAACTCCCGGCGCTCGTTGTGACCGGAGATGGTCAGCTGGCGGTCAAGGCTCTCAGGGCTTACACGGATACCCATGCTGGACAGCTCGTAGCTGCACTCCAGCACATCATTCCAGAACAGCAGGTCGCCGTTTAACTCCCAATCATCGTAGTCGGGAGCGCGTCCGTCGTGGGG
>JAFOFP010000030.1 GCA_017387285.1 Lachnospiraceae bacterium | reverse complement strand
ATTGGTACGACGTCCCATGCGCTTCAACACATGGTCACTGCAGTGCTGGATGGGAATATCCAGATAATGACAGACCTTCGGTTCTTCCTTGATGGTCCGGATCAGCTCGTCAGTAATCTCTTCCGGATAACAGTACAAAATACGGATCCAATAGATCCCATCGATCTTCGCCAACTCACGAAGCAGATCGGGAAGTGCCTTCTTTCCATAGAGATCGTTTCCGTAGAGAGTCGTCTCCTGAGCCACAAGGATCAACTCACGAACGCCTTTGTCTGCCAAGGTCTTTGCCTCGGTGATCAGATCCTCCATGGGAACACTGCGGAATTTGCCGCGGACTGAGGGTATCACACAGTAAGTACAGTGCTTATCGCAGCCTTCGGCAATCTTCAGATAGGCATAATGGCCACCGGTCGTCAGCTGGCGGCGATTATCCGCAGCCGGCAATTTATCGATATCCTCAAGGCGATTGATCTTCTGTCCACCAAGAGTCTCTTCCACCACAGCAATGATCTGATCATAGCTGGTGGTTCCGATGATCCCATCCACCTCGGGCATCTCTGTCAGCACTTCATCACGATAGCGCTGAGCCAGACAACCTGCCGCAATCAGCACCTTACACTGACCTTCGGTTTTCATTCTGCCCATCTCCAGCAACGTCTGGATGCTCTCCTCCTTGGCATCTCCGATAAAACAACAGGTGTTGACTACGATGACCTCCGCTTCCCTCTCATCATCCGTAAAGGAAAATCCATGGTCAGCTAAGAGACCCAGCATTTTTTCTGAGTCTACCAGATTTTTATCACAGCCAAGAGATACAAATAATAACTTCATAGACATTAAAGCTCAATCTCCTCAGTGGGCTCAACAACGACTGCTTCCTCTGCCTCGGCAACCTCTTCCTCTGCAGACTCAACTGCGTTATCCTCGGCAAGTGCCTCCTCAGTCTCTTCCTCTGCGGGTACTCCGCCTGCGGGAAGGATTTTTACCTTACCCTCGTTGATCTCTGCCACTGCTACACTCAAAGGCTTGCGAACATCGCCGTTTACATAAGGCTCATTGCCATCAACGATCTGACGAGCACGCTTTGCTGCAGCCAACACGATGGAATAACGGCTGCGAACCACAGGCTCCTCAGTCTGGAAATTTTCATTTGCTTTCTGAATCAACTGATTGTAAGAGGGACGTAACATAATTTTTCTCCTTTTATTCTTAAATTTTACTTAATCACAATTCTTTCAGTTCTTTCTGCATCTCGGCAATCAATTCATCGCACTGGGATGCGCGGTAACGCTGACTCTGTATGGTCTCATGAAGCTGCTTCACACACTCATCCAGTGTATCATTGATCAGCAGATAGTCATAGGCCTTCATCCACTCGGACTCCTCAATGGCACGGGCCATGCGCTGTTCGATTACTTCCATGGTCTCAGTTCCCCTGCCCACCAGACGTTTTTTCAGCTCAGCGGCACTGGGCGGAGTAACAAACACCAAAACAGCCTCCGGGAACTTTTCCTTGATCTGAAGAGCACCCTGAACCTCGATCTCCAGCAGTACATCGATGCCGGCATTCAGATTGTTCACCACATATTCTTTTGGGGTACCGTAATAATTATCCACATAACGTGCGTACTCAAGGAGCCTGTCCTCGGCAATCATGGACTCAAACTCGTCACGGCTGATGAAGAAATACTCTCTGCCGTGTTCCTCGCCGACTCTGGGCTTTCTGGTCGTCGCTGAAATGGAAAGTGCGTAACGGTCATAGGTCTTAAGAAGAGCCTTCATGATGGTGCCTTTTCCTGCACCGGAAAATCCCGAGATCACAGTCAATACACCTTTATTATTCATCTTCCTCACCTGCCTTTTCCTGGGGTAATGAGCGGTCCGGATTCATCCGTCCCGCGATCGTCTCCGGCAATAATGCGGAGAGAATGATATAGTCGCTGGTCGTCACGATCACCCCCTGGGTCTTACGTCCCTGGGTGGCATCCACCACCAGCCCCTTCTCACGGGCATGCTGTATGAAACGCTTGGTCGGTGCCGAATCCGGACTGACCACAGCAACCACTGTCTGAGAATTAATCACATTTCCAAATCCAATATTGATCAATCTTCCCATAATTCACCCGATCACTCAATATTCTGAATCTGCTCTCTGACCTTCTCGATCTCTGTTTTCAGATTGATCGCAGTCTGAGATATCTCCATGTCGTTGGCCTTGGAGAGAATGGTATTTGCCTCGCGATTCATCTCCTGAGCGATAAAATCCAGCTGACGGCCGATGGCCCCGCCTTTGTTCAGGGCTTTTTTCACCGCATCAATATGACTGCGAAGACGAACCGTCTCCTCATCCACACAGATCTTATCGGCAAACAGCGTCACCTCCTGAGCGATCCGTCCTTCTTCCATGGCCGTATCGGCAAGGAGCTCAGACACTTTATTCATCAGCTTCTGGCGGTACTCTGTCAGGATCTGAGGAGAACGAGTCTCCACCTCTGCAACCCAGCCAAGCATATTGTCCAGTTTGCCCATAAGATCGCGATACAGCTGCTCACCCTCACGGCTACGCTGTGCCACAAACTGCTTCACTGCACCCTCCATACACTCCTTGATCAGTGCCAGCAGTTCCTCCTCATCGGCCTCACTGCTCTCCATAGAGATAACCTCGGGGAAACGGGCAAGCTTTCCGGCTGTCATATCCTGAGCAAGACCAAACTCCTCACTGATGGATTTCAGAATGTTCATATATTCCTTGGCAATATTCTGATTATATTTCAGCGTAGTGTGAGTGTCTGCAAAGGCCTCATAGGACACATATACATCCACCTTTCCACGCTGAATATCATGCTTCAACTGGTTGCGCAGTTCTGCCTCAAAGGCATTGAACTGGCGGGGCATTTTGATGCTCAGATCAAGATAACGGTGATTTACCGATTTCATCTCCACAGAAAGGCGGCATTCATCGGTAGTGATCTCATATCGGCCAAAACCGGTCATACTTTTTATCATCTGTCACAACAGGATACAGTGCAAAAAGAGCACTGCATCGCTCTCCTTATTCGGTATTTGTAAACCTGATTTTCAAAAGGGCATTCCACCCCATAATCTCAATTAGTATAATCTATATTATGGTAAAAAGTCAATCCCTCAGCAATAAAAAGTACCGCACTGCATAAAATTATGCAATGCGGCATCTCGATCTGTCCTCAAATTCTCTCAATGAACCATATTGATGGACTGCTCCTTTAACAAGCGGTATCGATACAGATTGTATTTCACCAGTGAGATCAGCATCATCACCACGCAGGCAAGAATCAGTCCGTTTGAAACAAACATCGGAATCTCATACCAGATCAGATGAAGTCCAATCGTCAGATAGAGAAAAAAGGTCGCTATTTTTCCATGCCACTCTGCGCCCAACACCTCTCCGAGTTTATGAATTACCCAAAGACCGGTTACGGTATCAATGGCTTCTTTTATCACCAAAAGAATCATCGGTGCCCACATCAGCGGGAAGCGGCTGATCAGACAAATAAGCATAATCAATTGTGTCAGCTTGTCCGCAATGGGATCAAACATCTTTCCAAAATTACTGATCATATTAAACCGGCGGGCAATGTAACCGTCTGCCACATCGGTAATCCAGGAAAATAACAATACGAAGGCTGTCCATCGATAGTCTTCTTTTTCAAAATAAAGCCACACGCATACCGGAATCAAAAAAAGTCGAAATAAAGACATCAGGTTGGGTATGGTAATGATTTTGTTTGAATAATCT
>JAFOFP010000224.1 GCA_017387285.1 Lachnospiraceae bacterium | reverse complement strand
GAGCAGATGTATATCAAAAGATTTCAAACCGGGACAGAAACGCCTTTCAGCAGAGAACTGTCGCCCAATATATTACAACCAGAATCAGGCAAAGTGATATGGCTGACATGATTTTTGTCGGCAATTTCAACGATAATCCCGGCGCTCATTCAGAATCGGAGGGGCAGAAGTCTGCTTCTGAAACAACGGGGGACACCCTGTTTCTCAAGGAGGAACTTGGGGGACGAACTTTTTACACCCGCATCTATTGTAATGACGGTTATCTGCGTGAGTTGTTTGCGCAGGCAGGTCTGGAGTTTGCACCCACCATGGGCGTGCAGATCCTGGAATTGAAGGCATTGCAGTTTACCATGGATGATGAATTACTTTATGTTCAGATTACATACACTGACGATTCCACAGAAAACCTTGTTTTGCATCCCCACAGCGAAAAGGAGGTCACCCCATGAAAAATAAGGCACCGCTTCCCCTGATGGAGCAGCTGATCATGGTGCTGGTTTTTGCCTTGGCGGCGGCTCTGTGTTTGCAGGGATTTGCATTGTCAGACCGAACATCCAATCGTCAGGAGGCACGCAGTCAGGCGGTGAATCGCGTGCAGAATGCTGCTGAGATCCTGAAATATACTGCCGGTGATTATGAAAAAGCGGCAGAACTGATGGGCGGCGATTGGGATGGAAACACCTGGACGATTTATTATAACGGGTCGTGGCAGGAAGTATCCGAGGATCAGATCGGTCGGCCGGTATATGTTTTGCAGGCGTCACCGGTGAAAACGGACAACCGTTTGCTGGGATCCGCTCAGGTTAGTGTGAGTTCGTCAAAGGAAGAACTTTTCCGGATCGTTGCAGCATGGCAGGAGGTTCCCACAGATGAAGGATGACCGTACTAAAAAATCGTTTTCTCCTCCCATGGTAGGAGGAAGTTCCTTGCTGATCATTTTTGCAGTACTCTGCCTCACGGTGTTTACGCTGCTGGCACTGGGAACTGTTCAGGCGGACAGCCGCCTTTCCGACGCGTCCATCCGGGCGGTCAGCGACTACTATGAGGCAGAGCTGGAGGCCGAAACTATTTTAGCATCACTTCGCGATGGTACCGTTTTGGAGGGTGTCACGGTTGAGCAAAATATATATTCTTATTCCTGCCCCATTTCGTCCGGTCAGGATCTTGTGGTACAGGTGAAGGTTGAAGGAGACTGCTGGACGATCTTGCGCTGGCAGGCAGTCTCGAAAAACGCATATTGATCCCGATGAAATAGGGAGCTAAGTATAACAGAAAGCAGGGGATAGACATGTCAGAGTTAATCCGATTTTTAGAGCAGGCTGTTTCAGATCAGGCATCCGATCTGTTTCTGGTAGCAGGAGGACCGGTCAGTGTCAAACAGGAGGGTCGTATTCGCTCTCTGGGAGAAACAAAATTGCTTCCTGCCGACACGCAGGCTTACATCAATGAGATATATTCCATGGCAGGTCGTTCCATGGATAGCTATATAAATACGGGAGATGATGATTTCTCTTTTTCCGTTCCGGGACTGGCGCGTTTTCGTGTCAATGCTTACCGACAGAGAAATTCCATGGCTGTTGTTGTGCGTATCGTTTCCTTCGATATCCCCAACTGGGAGGAGATTCATATCCCTCCCCATGTGATGGATATTGCAGATACGAAGCACGGAATGATTCTGGTGACCGGTACGGCCGGAAGCGGAAAATCCACTACACAGGCCTGCATCATTGATCGGATCAACCGCACCAGAGATTGCCATATCATCACGCTGGAGGATCCCATTGAGTTTCTCCATCGCAACCAGAGAAGTATCGTCAGTCAGAGAGAGATTGCCATCGATACAGCCGATTATCTGTCTGCGCTCCGCGCATGCCTGCGTCAGGCACCGGATGTGATCCTTTTGGGCGAAATGCGTGATCCGGAGACGATCCGCACGGCGATCACCGCCGCGGAGACCGGTCATACGGTGATTGCCACCCTGCACACCAACGGAGCGGTAAATGCAGTTGACCGTATCATCGATAGCTTCCCCAGCTCCAGCCAGGCACAGATCCGCATTCAGCTGGCGACGGTACTGGACACGGTCATCTCTCAGCAGATGATGCCGGATGTCAACGGAAACATGGTTCCTGCGTTTGAGATTATGCACATTAACAGCGCTATTCGCGGTATGATCCGTGACAATAAAAACCATCAGATTGACAACGCCATTGTTGCAGGAAAATCGGAGGGAATGGTTTCTATGGACCAGTCTATTCTGGCACTCTATCGCAGTGGCAAGATCACCAGGGAGACAGCATTGCACCACGCTGATCACCCGGAACAATTGCAAAGACAATTGTAGAAAGAAATAATACGACAATTATTGCTTTTTGATTAAAGATAGTTTATAGTATTGATATAGGTTATTCACTTACATTGTGCAGAGAAAGGGTAAGAGAAGTAAATGGGGAAGAAGTCACCGATCTTGCGGGTTCGCTTGTTTGGCAATGCATCGATTGCCTATGGCGACGACCAGATATTATATGGGAAAAACAGTATAACGAAGGTGATGAAATTGCTGCTGCTCCTGATCTATTACGGAGCTGAGGGCATTTCCCGTAACCGTTTGATGGAGGAAATGTTCGGCAGGAAAGAGTTGACTGACGCATCCAATAATCTGCGGGTTTATTTGTTTCGCCTGAAAAAGATGCTGTTGGATGCCGGTTTACCGGAATATGAATACATCGTCTGCCAAAATGGTATGTATTATTGGGATAGTCCCATGGATATGGTAGTGGATACGGACGTTTTCAAACAGCTGCTGGACCGGGCAGAAAAGGAGATAGATGAAGATAATCGGATGAATCTGCTTCGGGAAGCTTGCCAGATATACCGCGGAGATTTTTTGGAAAAATTATCCGGTGATGAGTGGGTGATCGTGGAAAGCCTGCAGTATAAAGCACAGTATGCATCTGCCCTGCAGGAGCTGTGTCAGATGCTGCAGGAGCGGGAGGAGTATGTTGCTGCGCTGCGGGCAGTAGAGCCTGCCTGTGAGATGTACCCCTTTGACGATTGGCAGACCATCAGGATGGAGTGTTATATAGCCATGGGGCATTATGACGATGCCATGAAAGAGTACGAAAACACCTCGAAATTCTTGTACGAAGAATTGGGGTTGGCTCCCTCTGAGCGGATGACAGAGCAGCTTAATCACCTGAGTGAGCTTATGGGCAGCCGCGCATACGTTATGGCTGAGATCAAGGAAAATCTCAGTGAGCCGGCAGAAGAGAGAAGGGGAGCGTTCTTTTGTAATTATCAGGGCTTTCATGATGCCTGCTGTGTGGTTCGCAGAGGAATGGAGCGTAACGGTCAGTCTGTATTTCTCGTGCTCTGCACACTGGTGGATACCAAGGGAAATCCCATGGAAAATTCCAAACGGCTGGAGGAAATGTCCCAAAAATTACATATGTCACTGCGCATGTCACTGAGACGATGCGACTTTTTTACCAAGTATAGTCAAGCTCAGTACCTTGTGGTGCTGGTGGGAACCAGCGAGGAAAATTGCCAGATTGCCATTGGCCGGGTCCGCAATCGTTTCGCTGATGAACATAAATCCTGGGCGGGACATCTGAAGTGTATTGTGTCTTCACTCATGGACATAGAAGCGTAAGAAGAGGAGGTCGAGAGGAAAAATATGAGTTCTGTTTCAAATTACAAAATAAATATTTCCGCACCGAATCTGATCAATATCTGTGTGGACAACAATGAGCAGAAGGAGATCAGCGGCAGATTGTACCATTGTTATCAGGAAGAACCGGTTCTCTTTGCCAATGTGGTGGAGCTGATCCGGGAGATTGAGAGTCTGTTTGACCGGATTGCATTTCCCCAGGCCTCCACAAAAACCAGATCCTTTGGAGAAAACGGACAGCCAAACTCAGGGCCGGTGGTTCGGCCGGAGAAGGTGGTACCTCAGGATCAGGTGATCTTACATAATGGCCAGAGAGGTACATTTATCACCTGTGTCAAGTTTCGCCAAAACTCTACCTGGCAGGGGGAGACCTATTGGAAGGAGAAAAATCAGCAGATGAGATTCACTAATCTGTTGGAGTTTATCAGACAGGTTGATCTGGCAGTGGATGGTGAGGTTCTCTGACGGTGGCTTTGTAATAGGCTGATTGCCCTGCACGAAAAACGGAAACGTTCTTTCAGGAATCAAAGGTGCTGCAGACACTTCTACAGATGAGGTGGTGCGGCACCTTTTTAATAATAAAGTAACAAAAAAGAAGAAAAATTGAAAAAAACAAGTTTGTTTAATGCGTTTTGTAATGCTCACTGTGTTATGATATGCTTGTTTCAGGATGATAGGAGATGCTTTGCTATGAAAAACGGAAAATGTAAGGACAAAGGCACCTTTATTGTGAAGATACTAAACGAACAAAATTCCACCTGGCAGGGAAGTGTTACCTGGGTGGAGGAGCAAAAAACCCAGAATTTCCGCAGTGCTTTGGAGTTGATTAAGATGATCGACGAGGCACTGGACGAGGAGAAAGAACTGTCCGAATAGTGGATAAAGGTACACGGGGAATCATATGTTTTTTTAGGGGAAAGAAGGAGGAGTTATGAAAATTGTGAAGAAAATGATGGCGATGATCACGGTGATCAGCATGGTGATGAGCCTGTGGGGCATGCCTGCGTTTGCAGCAGATCCGACCAGCGATGACCAGATTGTGGAAGACGGTGAGCGTATTTACTATCTGGCCAGTGGTGAAGAGGCCGGTGCGGACAATTTTGACGTCTGGACCAGCAAGACTATTACCGGCACGGAGAACGAGGATGAGTTCGAGGTTACACTGCAGGTAGGTACTACCATCAAGCCCGTGCCCAACGATGTGGCAGTGGTGCTGGTGATGGATGCCTCAGGCAGTATGATGATGGACAAAAACGGAAAGAAGTGGGGCAATTGGGGTGAATTGCCCACCGACGGCACCAAGCTGCGTATAGATTATGCCCGTGAGGCTGCCTTGGAGTTTGCTGAACAGCTGGCGGAGAATTCCGGCGGTGCAGAACGCATGGTGTCCGTGGTAGAGTTCGGTAACAATGCTAAGACGGTTTTGTCCTGGACCAATGCAAATAATGGCGGTAAATTGGATGAATCGGTAAAAAATGCCGTGGAATCTGTAGATGTAAACTTTATAGTGGATAACCGAAGCTTTTGGAATACAGAGCTGATGGCGAAGTGGGAAAATGACGGTTTTTATTTGTGGGATAAAGCAAAGGCAGACGGAGGTACAAAGCAGACAGTAAAACTCAAAAACTGGTCTGATGAGCTCTATACTCCTGCAGCTATAAGCTATTTCGAGGTGGATGCTGAATCTGAGGATCCGACTTATGGACATTGCACCTTTGCAGGATGCGAGGTAACGACAGAACACAAGCATTGCTCTTATTCTATCTGCACCAATCCTGCGGGTCACACCCATTGTGAGCGTCGTTCTTGGTGCAGTTACGAACATGTTCATTGCTGGGACATTCAGAACGTCTGCGGCGAAGTGATTACCGAAACAAATGCACAGACGCATCAGCATATCCGAGGATGTACAGTATTCTTCTGCCAGGACACTACTCCTAATCATGAGCATGGATGTGTTCATGGCGGTGTTCGCGGCAACGAGGTGTTATCAGAACCCTTCTGTGATTACAGCCTGCCCCAATCCAGACCGGGATATTATGGCTTGTTCAAGATTGCAACGGTGCGCTGTCTGAATACTGATCCTAATCATACCCATGATGTATATGATGCAGATGATTTTGTTAAATCAAGTGTGGATTTTGACCGAGTTCATCAGAAGTATAATGGCTGCGGTACCAATTTGGAAGGCGGCCTGATGTTGGCTCGAAATCTGGTGAACACGGGACTGGCAGAAGGCGGAGCCATTGAGGGGATTGATGATGTGTACGTTGTTCTCCTTACCGACGGCTGTCCCACATATCATGTCAATCAGAGTCAGTTGACGAATGGGGACACTGAGGTTAACTACCTGCACGGCGAAAAGGGTGGTGGCGACCATTCTCAGTGGAGCGATATTGAAGATATTGTCAGCAACGGTCAGGATGGTGATGTGGCTGTTGCAGAGGATATCAAGGCGGTTTCCAACTTTTTCGCAATTATGTACGGCAGTGAGATTGAATCAAAACTGGGATATGATCTCAACGGAAACAAAGATGCCAGCCACGAACTTGCGGAAATTACCGGTTTGGACTGGTTTGTGAATGCAAACGATCCTTCTATCGGAAGAGTTAACTATGTTGGTGCGCACGAAGTGTTTATCAGCACTGAGGCGGATACACTGAATACTGTTTTTGCCAATATCAAGAATCGCATCGATGTGATGGCCAAGGCTTGGACAGTGAGCGATGAGTTAAGTGGCGATATCAGTTTCCTTGGTTTTACATTAAACGGCGACTATGCCGACTATACGTCTAATGTTGGTGGAGAAAACGCCACCGTGTCCTGGTCTCTGGGCCGCATGGTTCCTGAGTCAGGCAACGGAACTGTCGATGACCCTTATATTTACTCACTAAAGTATACCGTGAAGCTGAACAGTGCACAGGATAATGTTAAGACTACATCTCTGGCTCATGATGCGGATCCTGCACTGGACGGTGTCTGGACCGGAGAGGATACTGTGTTGCAGTACCTCATGGTAGAGGAGGATGAACTGGATAATCTGCCCCCCGATCAGATCAAGCTGCAGCTTCGCACCGCAGCTTTCAGCAACGTGAGCGTCAAGGGTCTGTACGGCGGGCTGTCCTTTGTGAAGAAGGACGGTGAGACCGGTGAAGTGATGCCAGGTGTTGGTTTTACCCTTTACGACAGCGAGGGAAATGCCTACGGTCAGGAAGTGACCTCCGACGAAAACGGTGTCGTTGTATTTGAAAATATCCCTCGCGGTACTTATACCCTGAAGGAGACCCGTGTTCCCGAGGGAATGCAGGAGATGACCGCTCTGGCACTGAAAGAGTCCTGGGGCGCAGTAAAGTGTGCTGACGACAGTTCTGTTCCCGAAGTCATCAACAACTGGAAGATTCCCACCTATACGGTTACTTATACAAGCGGAAACGTGACCATCAAAGTGGTGATGGGTCTCTACAGCGGAGAGGGAATCCCCGGATGTGATACTCCGGAGGATTACGAAG
>JAFOFP010000223.1 GCA_017387285.1 Lachnospiraceae bacterium | reverse complement strand
CATATTCATGACGTCCAGCGCTTTTTCCAGATGCAGTTCACGGAGATTTCCATCTTTGTCCTTTCGCTGGTAATCGTAGAGACGATAGGTGGAATTGGAACTCTGTTGGATTTCGCAGATAGTGTTTCCTGCACCGATGGCGTGGACCGTACCGGCCTCGATAAAGTAGGTGTCGCCGGGATGAGTGGGAACCTTGTTAAGGACCTCCTCAATGGTGCCGTCGGCAATTCGCTGTGCGACTTCCTCGCGGGTCACGTCACGATTGAAGCCATAATAGATGAAAGCTCCTTCCTCACAGTCAACCACATGCCACATCTCACTCTTTCCATATTCGTTCTCATTGGACATGGCGTAGTCGTCACCGGGGTGTACCTGTACCGACAGGCTTCCGGCTGCATCAATGTACTTGATCAGGATCGGGAAGGCTTGGAAAGTCTGACTCTTCCAACCGAGGCCGTCTGCGCCCAGACGATCCAGATATTCGTTGAAGGTAAGGCCTGCACAGGGACCGCTGGTGACGGTACTGGGACCGCTGGGATGAGCGGAAAGCTCCCAGGTTTCTGCCACAATGGCATTTGCTTCGCCTTTTCCATAGTTCGTGTAGAGTCTGTTTCCGCCCCACAGATAGTCTTTGATGGCGGGAGCAAGGCTGATGATCTCGTAAGGGAGATCGGAAGTCTGGCTGATGGTATCCTCTTCCCGGAGGATATCACCCATGGAAGTCTCGATGATCAAGAGGTTATCTTCGCCGATATTGGACAGACGGTGATAGGAACCGGGAGTAACGGATACGGTGTCGCCGGCTGTATATTCATGATTTTTTCCATCAATAATGATCCGGGCCTGTCCGCTGACGATGGTCCAGTGTTCGCTTCGATGGGCATGACGGTGAAGACGCATGGATCGTCCGGGGTAGAGGGTAACACGCTTGATGCGGAATGCAGGCTCCTCCCGAAGAATCTCATAATATCCCCAGCTTCGCCATAGAACACGGTCGTGGTCAAAAAAGTCGGCGTACTCATCGTGATGATCCCGAAGGATTTGTTTCATTTCATACCCGTACCCCTTAGGAGTGATAAAAAGTCCGTCGGGCGTATTGATCACCAACATATCGGTTAATCGGTTGGCAACGACCAACTGATCATCGCAGCGGTTGATGATGGTGGTATGATCACACTGATTTTGGATGACCTGTTTGGAATCGGCCTCATAAGCGTAGTCGGCCAGAGCCTCCAGCTCGGCAATATCCTTCCACTGCATCCGGGCGCGGACACTGCGCAGCAGGTCAGTCCGCTCGAACAGGGCCCGTTCAATGCCAATGGGGGTAAGGTTTTTCAAGGGACGAACAGGAATGAGACCGGTTTTGTTTTTCTTGTCCTGCATGGAGGGAAGGAAACAAGCCAGACAACCGCGGAAAATTTCCGGTGCATATTTTTCCAGTTCACGGATAAACACATCGGTGCGGAAAATATACAGTCCGCAGTTCCACAGATAGTCGCCGGAGTCGACCAGGGAAGAAGCTGTGGTCAGATCCGGTTTTTCGATGAAGAGGGGATACGCCTTTTCCGGGGACGTATTTGAAGAAACGGCATTTCCGGAGGCACTGATACCGATGGACCTTCGGATATATCCGTATCCCTGATGGGGAGACTCCGGTGTCACACCGATGGCTGCCAGATAACCCTGCTCGGCCAAGGCCTTTCCCTCGAGAACGGCACTTCGGTAATCACCTTCGGAAATGATATGATCGGCAGGAACCACATAGACCAGCTCGTCGGCAGAAAAACTCATGGCTGCCAGTGCGATAGCCGGTGCGGTACCTCTGCCCTCCTGCTCCAGAAGGCAGCGGCAGCGAATGCCCTGAAAATCCTTCAGCTGGGTTTTTACGATATCCTCATAGGAAGCATTGGTTACGACCAGAAATTCGTCACAAAAAGGAATGTTGCGCGCAATGATCTCCTGAAACAGAGAACGATTTTTACGCACATGCATAAATTGTTTAGGTAAAGTCTTGCGGGAGAGAGGCCAGAGACGGTCACTGCGCCCGCCGGCAAGGATCACACATTTCATGGGAAGCCTCCGAGCTAGTAAAATATAGTTGAATTGTACCATGTTCTGTCAAAAAAAGCAAGGTATAGTGCCGGATGTGCAAGGATACCGCTTGCGATTTCCTTTTAAATAGGATAGAATATACAGTAGAATATTATGGAATAGTGCGCCATGGATTATGTGGCGGAACGGAGAACAAGATGAAATACAGTATCGACAGTATTCTGATTCGGGAAAACACCATTTCCATCACCGGATGGGCCATCGGAGATGTGCTCTCCGATGTGGTAAATTATCGGATAGAGACAAAAAAGCATGAACCGGTGAATTTTCAGTTGATCCCGTTGAAGCGTTATGACATCACCAGAGAGATGTTTCAGGCTGACGGCGAGTACGAGTTTGGATTTACCATCAAGTTTTTGTTTGAGCAGGGGATGAATTATCGTCTGATCTTTACCTGTGGCAGCCGGAAACTGGTGGAGCCTATCAACCCGGTGAAGATCGCCAGCCAGAAGGAACAGATTCCCACGCCCTGGACCCGTCTGAAAAAGCTGATGAGACCGAGAACAATCCTGAACGGCTTTGCTTATCTGAAGGATTTCGGCTTTGAGAAATTCTGGGACAAGACCTTCCGCACCATCAAGGGGCAGGAAGCTGACTATATGAAATGGCGCAGAGAAGTGTTGCCGGACGGCGAGGAGCTGGCGAGACAGCGCAGTGAGAAGTTTGCTTACAGCCCCAAGTTCAGTATCGTGGTGCCGGTATTCCGTACCCCTGAGAGAGACTTGCGTGCAATGATTGATTCCATTCGTGAGCAGACTTACGGAAACTGGGAACTGTGTCTGGCAGATGGCAGCGGCAGCGGAAGCCACACCCCTCAGATTTTAGAGTCTTATGCCAAAAAGGATCAGCGGATCCGTTACTGTGTGTTGGAGAAAAATGAGGGTATCTCCGGCAATACCAACGCTGCACTTGAGATGGCCACCGGAGATTACATTGTGCTGGCAGATCACGATGATTTGCTGACACCTGATGCCCTGTATCATTGTGCGGCAGCAGTGAACCGGGAGATTCGTCCCGATGTGATCTATTCCGATGAGGATAAGGTGACGGCAGACGGAAAGCAGTTTACCGAGCCCCACTTTAAGTCGGATTTCAATCCCGATTATCTG
>JAFOFP010000029.1 GCA_017387285.1 Lachnospiraceae bacterium | reverse complement strand
TTCTCTCTAATCAGTTGGGCGCCGAGGGGATGGGCCTATATCAACTGATATTCCCCATCTACGGCATTTGTATTTCCCTGTGCTGCCTTTCCATCCAGACCGGTCTGTCACGTTTTATCGCCGGGGAGGCGGATGCCCCCAAATCACAACAGGAGCGGATTTACTTCGGGTGCGCTCTGTTTCTCTCCCTCACCCTAGCCCTGGCGTCTGCATTGACCTTATATTTGTTTGCAGACTTCATATCCTTAGCTTTCTTAAATGAACCACGGTGCGGCGACCTTTTACGCATGGCCGCGCTGGCAGTCCCGGTCTGCGCCGTTCACTCCTGCATCATGGGTTACTACTACGGTCTTCAAAAAACCACCGTGCCGGCCATGTCTCAGATCGTCGAGCAGACCATCCGCATGACTGCAGTCTATCTCCTCTATTGCATCGATAAAAATCACGGACGCCCCTTTCCGGTCATCCATGCAGTTTATGGCTTGGTCATCGGGGAAGTCGGTGCCTTAATCTATTGTATGCTGGCCTTCGGACCTCTGTGGGCAAAACGTGGAAAAACAAGCACCTCTCTTCCCAAGGATTTCCGCCTCTGCATGGGCAGGCTCATCGCCCTCGTCCTTCCCATGACGGCCAATCGCCTGTGCTTAAGCCTGCTCCAAAGCGGCGAATCCATCCTGATTCCGGTAAGACTGCGCGTGTTTGGTCTGTCACAGGGCGATGCCTTAAGTCTGTTCGGCACCCTGACCGGCATGGCTCTTCCCTTTATCCTCTTTCCCTCCACGCTGATCAATTCCCTGGCTGTTATGCTGCTCCCGGAAGTCGCCAAAGCGCAGTCCACCGGAAATCAGAACCGTATTCGCCACACTTCCGGCCTCAGCATCCATCTCAGCCTGACCTTGGGCATCCTTTGCCTTGGTATCTTTCGCCATTTCGGAGGGGCACTGGGAACAGTCATCTTTCACAGTGAACAAGCAGGAAGCTACATCACTCAACTGTCCTTTCTCTGTCCCTTTTTATATCTCTCGGTGACCTTGGCCAGTATCATCAACGGACTGGGAAACACAAAGATCACCTTTGTCCATACTCTGCTCAGCTTATCGGTCCGTCTCGGCGTAGTGTTTTTTGTCATGCCGTCACTAGGGATCACCGCATATTTTTATGGGTTACTGATCAGTGAGATCCTGCTGACCGCCCTCCATCTGTGGTTCCTGTACCGCACTGCGTCCGTACAAATAAATCTATCCGAATCTGTGCTCAAGCCCTCGACCGCTCTTGTTCCGGTCACACTGACTGCCGCTGCCTTGGAACAGCTGCTAAACACAAAAACGCACCTGACCGATCTTCCGATCTATCTTTTGTCAGGTGCGTGGTTTGTATGTAGTTTTTTAGGGATAGTTTATCTGTGGAGTGAAAAAGACTCCGATAAATGATCAATCCCACATTACCTTTTCCAGATATCTGGCCACTCCGTCCTGGTCGTGGTTATACTCAGTCACATATTTCGCATTCTCCAACACCGCCGGCAAGGAATTGATCATCGCAACGCCGTGACCGCTGCCCTCCAGCATACAAATATCATCAATATCATCACCAAAGGCAATGATCTCATCGGGTCTGATCCCCCAATGCTCTGCCAATGCACAGACGCCCTGCCATTTGGTAGCCCGCTTATCCATAACCTGCCACAGCGCACCTACCGCAAGGGTCGCATAACAACTCTCGGGAATGAGTTCCTGCAGCCGGCGATCATCCTCCTCACTGCCCTGCCATATGGTCACCTTGGTGATATTCCCCTCGGGAATCTCGGCAAAGTCGGTGACGATGGGATCCTTGATCCAATGGTAATTATGATATTCAAAGGTGGAATAAACACGTTCACTGATGATTGCGATAATTTTTGTATCGGGAAAGGCTTCCCGAAGCTGATGGATCAACGTTTCTCCCACTTTTCGATCCATGGGAACCACATATTCCCAGTCCCCCACACGCATCACTGCCCCGTTTCCGGATACTACACCGTCACAGCGAATCATCTCAGCCGTTTCCACCACTGCCGTATAATTTCGCGCAGAGGCAATGGCTACCTTCACGCCTGCCTTTTGGCAGCGACCTAATACATCCAATGTATATTCCGATACCGTCTTATCCGTCCGCAGCAAGGTGCGATCAAGATCGGTAGCGATCATTTTGTAGTTCATCCTATTTTTCTCCATATTTCATCAACATTCACAGTTAGCTCATTGTCTCATTACCCACCGATCATCTCCAAAAACTCCTCCTCGGAGATTATCGGAACGCCCAGCTCCTTGGCCTTTTTGTTTTTACCGGATGTGGATGTAGTATCATTATTGATCAGGTAACTGGTCTTTGCCGATACAGAACCGCTGGCTTTTCCGCCAAGACTTTCGATCTTTTCCTGCAGTTCCTTACGGTTTGAG
>JAFOFP010000222.1 GCA_017387285.1 Lachnospiraceae bacterium | reverse complement strand
GTTCAGTACGATATCGTAGGCCTTTGCTCTCACACGGCCGGGATCGGAATCCAGATACTGAAGATCCTCATCCATAGGCATGGTGAAAGGATGGTGCATTGCGAAGAATCTCTGATCCTCCTCAGAATACTCAAGCAGAGGGAACTCAGTGATCCACACGAAGCAGAATTTGTCCTTAGGAATAATATCCATCTGCTTAGCCAGCTCCAGACGCAGTGCGCCGAGGGTATCCAGCACCAGTTTCTTCTTATCTGCTGCAAACAACAGAAGGTCGCCTGCCTCACCGCCCATAACAGAGATCAGAGCACTCATCTCCTCCTCAGTCATAAACTTAGCGAAGGAAGACTTCACGCTGCCGTCAGTACCCAAAGCAATGTATGCCAGACCCTTAAGTCCGTAACCCTTGACGAAATCAACCAATGCATCGATCTTCTTTCTGGGCATGGAACCCTGTCCCTTAGCGTTTAAGCCGCGAACTGTGCCGCCTGCTGCCAGCGCACCGGTGAATACGCCAAAACCACAATCCTTCACGGTCTCGGACACGTCGGTAATCTCCATGCCAAAGCGAAGATCCGGCTTATCGGAGCCAAAGCGGTTCATCGCCTCCGCATAAGTCATGCGGCGGATGGGCAGTTCAATATCAACATTACAGATTTCCTTCATCAGATGTGCCAGCAGTCTCTCGTTTACGCCGATAACATCGTCAACATCCACAAAGGAAAGCTCCATATCCATCTGGGTGAACTCAGGCTGACGGTCTGCGCGCAGATCCTCATCGCGGAAGCAGCGGGCAATCTGGAAATAACGGTCATAACCGGAGCACATCAGCAGCTGCTTGTACAGCTGGGGAGACTGGGGAAGTGCAAAGAACTTACCGGGGTAGATACGGCTGGGTACCAGATAGTCTCTGGCTCCCTCGGGGGTACTCTTACAAAGGATAGGAGTCTCCACCTCCAAAAATCCTTCTTTTGCCATAAAGTTGCGGGACAGCGTCATCACCTGGCTCTTTACGATCAGGTTACGCTGAATGTCGGGGCGGCGCAGATCCAGATAACGGTATTTCAGACGCAGCTCCTCCTTGGTATTGATCCCCTCCTCGATGGGGAAGGGAGGTGTCTGAGCCTCAGACAGCACACGCAGATCCAAAGCACGGATCTCGATCTCACCGGTAGCCATCTTTTCATTGACAGCTCCGCCGCGCTTCTCCACACGGCCGGTCACAGCGATAACAAACTCACTGCGAAGGGTTCCTGCCTTCTCAAAGCCCTCAGTACCGATATCATTTTCATCAAAAACCAACTGCAGCAGACCGGAACGGTCACGCAGGTCAACAAAGATCAAACTTCCGAGATTTCTTCTTTTCTGAACCCAACCCATAACGGTCACATTCTCACCGATATTGGCATTGGATACCTCTGTACACCGATGTGTGCGGTGTAAGCCCTTCATAGATTCTGCCATAATTTCCTCCAACTATACTGACAGCTCCTCCTGCCAGATTACGCCATAAATGAAAGCCTGTCGTTTCCCATGGCTCACTTTCATAATAGAACTACGATACCACCAAATCCCCGTTTTGTCAATGAATTAAACGGATTAATGGAACTGGGAGTTATAAAGTGTACTGTAAAATCCACCCATTTCCATCAATTCATCATGGTTACCCATCTCCGTTATCCGGCCCTCCTGAAGCACCAGGATCAAATCGGCGTTTCGGATCGTCGACAACCGATGGGCAATGACAAAGCAGGTGCGATCCTTCATCAAGGATTTCATTGCCTCCTGAATTTTGATCTCAGTGTTGGAGTCTACGTTTGAGGTAGCTTCATCCAGAATCAACATCTCCGAGTCGGCGATCATAGCCCGGGCAATGGTGATCAGCTGGCGCTGACCCTTGGAAATGTTAATTCCATCGTCGGTCAGGATCGTATCATATCCATCCGGCAGGCTCTCAATGAAGCTGTCGATCCGGGCTGCGCGGGCTGCTGCCTTTACCTCCTCGGGAGTCGCGTTTTCTCTGCCGTAGGCGATATTATCGTATATGCTGCCACAGAACAGCCAGGTATCCTGGAGCACCATGGTATAGGCACTGCGCAGGGATTCACGGGTGATGTCCCTCACATCCACCTCGTCCACGGTGACCTGACCCTCCGTCACATCGTAAAACCGCATCAGCAGATTAATGATCGTCGTCTTTCCGGCTCCCGTAGGCCCCACAATGGCAATGGTCTTTCCCGGCTGTGCCGTCAGCGTTATCCCCTTAAGAATATTCTTATCCGGGGTATATCCGAACACTACCTGTTTAAAATCCACCTTACCATCGATGTCTTTCAGCACGATTGCATTGTCCCGGTCCACCTGCTCCGAGCTCTCATCCAAAATCCTAAACACACGCTCCGCCGCAGAAAAGGAAGACTGAAGATCATTCAGAATATTGGCAAATTCATTGATCGGCCCGGCAAATTTGCGGGAATACTGCACAAACTGCGCCACGCCGCCCAAGGTAATAAAAAACAGGGTCCCCTCCTGCACTGTCCCGTTCTGTGAAAACAGATAAAGTATACCGCCGAATATGGTGATAAAGGAAATGGACAGGTTATTGATAAAGTTGACCGTAGGTCCCATGGCTGCTCCGTAATACTCCGCCTCACTGTAGGCCTCCATGGAATTGGTGTTTCTCACATTGAACCGTCTTCCGATCTCCTCTTCTCTCGCATAGGCCTGAATGCTCCGGCATCCGGACAACATCTCCTCCGCGTAGCCGTTCAGTTCACCCAACATTCTTGAACGCTTGCGAAACAGCGGCCTTACCTTTTTTGTCCGGTAACGGGTAAACAGGATCGCTGCCGGGACGGTAACGACAAACACGGCAATCAGCGGTTTGGAAATATTCCACATAAAGATCAGAGAACCGATGACCGTGTACAGGCTGGTCATGATCTGAACCAGATCATGAGACAGTGTGCTGTTTATGGTATCGATGTCATAGGAAATATGACTGATGATATCCCCTGTGGGATGCACATCAAAATAAGGCACCGGAAGTGTGGTCAGCTTCTCGAAAAGCTGTCGTCTCATGGTGTAGACGATTTTCTGGCTGATCACGATCATCAGTGAAGCCAACCCATAGGACATGGTTGCAGACAGCGCATAGCAAAGCAGCATCTTAATCACACTGTCCCAAACAATGTCAAACTCAACTCCGCCGGATGCGGCGATGGCATCGATGGCCATTCCCGAATATTTAGGCCCCAGCAGGGAAAGCTGATTGGCCAGCAAGGTCATGATGATCGCCGGGACAAACAGATACCAGTATCTCAGTACATATCGGCAGAGACGGATAAAAATCATCCTCGTGGTCTTGCCGTCCTGTTTCACCCGACGGTCGGACCCTCTCTCCATGGCGTTTCCTCTGCCCTGTAATTCCTGTTGAAACTTACTCAACGAAAGCACCTCCCATCTGTGATTCACTGATCTCTCGATACTCCTCACATGAGGAGAGCAAAACATCATGGCTGCCGATGCCGATGATCCTGCCTTCACTCAGTACAATAATCAGATCGCAGTCCTTCACCGAGCTGACTCTCTGCGCAACAGTCACTACCGTAGTATTCTGCAAATTCTCCGAAAGTGCCTTGCGCAGTGCCGCATCAGTCTTATAGTCCAGGGCGGAGGAGCTGTCATCCAGGATCAATATTTCCGGACAGGCGGCGATGGCCCGGGAAATCAACAGACGCTGTTTCTGTCCGCCGGAAATATTGGTTCCGTGGGAGGAGAGCATGTGTCCATAACCGTCGGCAAACCCGGTGATAAAGCTGTCTGCCTGAGCAATGGTGGCAGCCCGTACCACTTCCTCGTGGGTAAGATCGCGCCCGAATCGTATATTTTCCTCAATGGTGTCCGCATACAGAAAATCATTCTGCAGCGCTGAACCGAACATCCCATATAGCCTATCCTTGGCGATGGTGCGGATATCCTCGCCGTTTATGTATACAGCGCCATGGCACACATCATAAAACCGCAGGAGCAGCTTGATCAAGGTGGATTTTCCGGAGCCGGTCGCTCCGATAATCCCCAGGGAGCCGCCCTTTGAGAGTGCAAAACTGATATTCTCAAGATTATTTATTTTTCCTTTGTAGGAGAATGTCACCTGATCAAACACAATGTGGGCGTCCGACAATGTGTCCGGATAACTTTCTTTACTCTCCACCGTCACATCCTCTTCGGCATTCAATACCTCAGCGATACGCTCTGCGGAAGCCGCGCATTTGGTATACATGACAAACATCCGGTTAACCGACATCATCGCCATGGAAATCTGGGTAAAGTACTGCATAAACGCAATAATCGTCTCCGGTCTGGAAGTACCTGCCGATACCCGCACCGCGGCGAGGGCGATAACGGCCACACTGCCGGCATTCATAAACATGGTCATGACCGGATTGACACCACCCATGATCACACCTGCCCGGGTCTCATCCTTCACCAGCGCCCGATTGACCACATCATATCTGCGGTGCTCGTAATCGGCCTTGGAGAGAGCCTTGATCACGCGAATTCCCTGCATATCCTCCCGCACCACACGCACCATCCCGTCCACGGAAGTCTGCACCTTTGCATACAGGGGAACTCCCTTTCTGGAAATCAAAAAAATCGCAGTAAACAAAAAGGGTAAGATCCCGATCATGACCAGAGAAAGATGGGCGTCCATAAACAGGGTTATGGTGATTCCTCCCAGGAGCAGGATCGGTGCCCGTACGCCCAACCGCTGCATTCGGTTGATGAAGTTGTGCACATGATAGGTATCTGTGGTGATGCGAGACTCCAGCGAGGGGATGGTAAACCTATCCGTCTGTGCAGCTGACAGACGAAGAGTCTTGATGAACAGATCCTTGCGCAGCGCCTCAGAAAAATCACAGGATACCTTGGCTGCCATGCGGTTGGCGATGGCATTACACAGACAGCCCAGTCCGGCGCAAAGAATCATCAGACCGCCCCAGAAAGCGATCTCCGAAATCTCCCTTCCAATAATGTTTCCAAGAACATGACTCAAAATATAGGGCAGCATAAGTTCTAACAGGCAGCCTGTGATTTTAATCAAAAGCCCCACAGACATACGCCCATAATATTGTTTGAGATATCGAAGTACTGTTTTCATTCTGCTGTCTCACCTCCATACACGATCTTCTGGGATTTGTCCAACAGCCGCTCCAGAATATCATGGAACAGCTCCATCTCCTCTGCTGTGATATCCTCAGATACCAATGCATTCCACTCTCTCGTGATCCTCACCACCTCCGGGCGAATGTCGATCATCTTCTGTGTCGGGTAGACCAGAATTTCCCGCTTATCCCGAGAACATGGCCTACGCTCAATATACCCCTCCTTCTCCAGATGGGACAAATGGCGGGTCACACTGCTCTTATTCACGCACAGATATCGCGCCAGCCAGTCCTGAGTCATCCCCGGCTTTCTGCAGATGGTCAGAATATAGCTATGATAAATTCCGGGCAGTTCTCCGGGCAGATGCTGCCCGCGGTAGATGGCCTCGCACCGGCTGATCACATTCATTTTTCTCATGATGGTACTCATATGATTCCTCCAAAAAGAAAATAGTTGCAGATGAAACTGTTTCATCTGCAACTATTTTACATAACCAATGAAATAATGTCAACCATTACAAAAACAATCTTTGTCTGCTCTTTACACCGGCTCGTTCTTTACCATCTCATCAAATACCTCAATGCGGTAATCCAGGAACCGATCCCACTCGGTAGGATCGATAAAGGGATTATTCTCCGCCGTGTGCTCTGCCTGCTTGGCAAAGGTAGCATTCTGGGAAGGATGATTGCCCAGCACCACGTCTACCTCCAGTCCGTGGAGACGAACCATGGACTCACGATAGGCATCTCTCCAGCTGTTGCCCAGATTATACCGCTTGGTATACTCTGCATTCACCGTGTTCAAGCCGATGCCGCCGTGCATGGCTGCCTTCAGGCCACAGGGCAGATGGAACACATAGGCCATGGTTCCGGGGGTGTGTCCTGCTGCACTGTAGCAATCCACCTTGATGTTTCCGAACTGCAGCACGTCGCCGGGGCGAACCGGCACATCGGTCTCGAAATAACAGTCGTAGGGGGGCTCATAGGGAAGTCCCGCACCGGCACAGCAATTAAACTCTGCCTTGGTGGTCATAAACTCCAGATCCACCTCAGGCATATAGGTCTTGCAGCCGTACTTCTCCACCAGCATACGGGTAAAGCCGAAATGATCATAGTGAGCATGGCTGTGCAGAATCCACTTGATATCGTGGGGATCAAAGCCCAGTTCACGGATGGACTCCAGCAACAGGTAGCCGGTCTGGGTATAGGCAGTGTCCAGCAGCAAAAGTCCCTCGCCGGTGTCAAACATATGAACGGAAACATTTTTATTTCCCACGTAATAGACGTCCTTTACGATCTCAAAGGGGGCAACATCGTACAGCCAGGGGGAACGGTAGGGTTTGTCTGCATTGGTCATGGTCTCTCTCCTTGTGGTTTGATTGATTTATTATTTATTCCAGGAATCGTTATAGAACTCCCGGAATACATTGTATCCGTCTTTCATCAGCTGTTCCTTCTGGAACTTTTTATTCTTATTCATCTGTGCCACCAGCACCTGCTTGCCCTCTGCTCTGGCCTTTCTTGCCTCGCCAAACACAAACACGGTACCCTCGGTGCACATATCCTTCTCCATGAGGAAGGCTACCTTCTCACGCTCGCCGGGAACAGTGAAGTTTTTCTCCATGAGGATAGTGATGATGCGCTCAAAGCCGATGGAAAATCCACAGGCGGGAGTCTTTTGGCCGGTGAAACGGCCGATCATCTCGTCGTAGCGTCCGCCGCCGCCTACGCTGCAGCCCAGCTCAGCCATCTTGATCTCGAAGATGGATCCGGTGTAATAGGACATACCGCGGACAAGGGTGGGATCAAATACCAGATTGTACTGAGCCTCTGCGCAGGCGCGAACACTGCTCAAAATCTTGTCGATGCTCTCTGCCAGACCTGCGGGAAGCACGCCGGCAAGCTTCTCTGCCAGATAACCAAGGGTGTCCTCCACCGTTTCCATGTCCCGGAACATACCCAGATATTTCTCCACAGACTCAGCTGCGTAGCCATTCTCTTTCAGTTCACTCTCCACGCCATCCAGACCGATCTTGTCCATCTTATCCAGAATGATGAAAATCTCGTCGTAATCCGCCTCGGCGAATCCGCTGTAGGCCGCCATGGCCTTCAGGATCTGACGGTCATTGAAGCAAACGGTGAAGTCCTTAAAGCCCAGACGTCCCAGCACAGTGGTTGTTGCAGAGATCAGCTCGATCTCTGCCAGATTGGTGGGATCGCCCAGAATATCGATATCACACTGCATGAACTGGCGGAAGCGTCCTCTCTGAGGGCGGTCTGCCCGCCACACATTGCCCATCTGCAGCGCCTTGAAGGGCATGGGCAGATTTGCGGAATTGTTGGAATAATATCTAGCCAAGGGAAGGGTCAGGTCGTAGCGCATACCGAAATCCACCACATCCGCCTCGGTCTGAGCCTCAGCCACATTGAGCTTCTCGCCCCGCTTCATTACCTTGAAGATCAGCTTCTCATTCTCGCCGCCCTGCTTGCTGCACAGATTGCCGATGCTCTCCATACAGGGGGTCTCCATGTGGGAGAAGCCAAACTCCCGATAGGTATCGGTGATCACACCGATCACATAATCACGAACCTGCATCTCCGCAGGCAGGATATCCTTCATGCCGGTAACCGGTTTCTTATTTAACTTCTGTGCCATGTTCTCTCTCCTTTTTTGCCTCGGCAGCCTTGGCCGCCTCTTTTTTCTCTTTTATCCGTTTTTCTTTCTCGTATTCTTTGATGCCTTCTCTGACGCCCTTCTTGACCGCCGATGTTATCAGCTCATAAAGACCATAAATTACAACCAAAGCAATAAAGCCGTAGCCCAAAATATAAACCATTATCATACGCTTTCCTCCTCGGTCAGCCAGACCACTCTGCAAGGCATTTCCGCTTCTGCACAAATACAAAGTGTATAGTTCTCTTCAAAAACAGTTTCCCAAAACCAAACTCCCTGAGCCTGCCAACTCACTGCCGGCCCCGGCAGCGGCGGTGTCAGCTCGGGCCAATGCTCCTTGGTATCGGGGATCACACAGTGCTCCGAAAAGGAAGCATCAATTCCCTGACCGGTGTACTTCACATAGCTCTCTCTCGCAGTCCATACACCAAAAAAGCGGTAAAAACTTTCCAAGGTCACAAACTCTGCCTCCACCGGGTGAAAAAACCGATGAGCCATTTTGGCGAAGCGAACGGTGGCCTCCTGTTTGGTTTCACTCCGGGTCATGGTATGCTCCTGAATATCCACACCCACTTCTCCCGGACCGAAGGCACATACCCAGTATTCACCGCTGTGACTGATGGAAAAATGCAGTTCCCTCGCCTGGGGGAAATAAGGCTTTCCCAAAGGTGTTTTTTCCACCTGAAAATGTGTCTTATCAATACACTCGCCCACCCGTTCTTCACCGGAAGCGCAGGAAATTCCTTGGCAGTAAAGCTGCGCAGCACGAATCAGCCGTTCCTCTCTGCCAAGGATATCATTTTCCTTGAAAATATAAACAATAATCTCATTTGGCAAGGTCATACATCCGTAATTCCTTTTCGGATCATGTACTCGATAACGTCCTTCACCTGACGCAGCTGCCAGACATCACGATTAGGAATCTCCACATCGAAATGTTCCTCGAAGGCGCATACAACATTCATAATATCGAAGGAATTAAGTCCCAGATCCTTTACAAAGTCAGTGTCATACACCAGGCCTCTTTTTCCGGTAACTTTTCCCACGGTATCCTGAATAAATTTAAACAGTTTCTCTTCCACCTTAAATCAATCTCCGTTTTCTTATGTTCTGCTACGCCATGTGACGTTTAATTTTCTGCAGTGCAGTCTTTGAGAATTCCTGCTCTCTGATATTGACCATCTGGATCTGCTGATAAATAGGAAGTTCGTCATTGATCCGATTGATCTCCCGCTGCAGCTGTTCCAATATTTCGTAAGAAGTCATTCCCTCTGTTTTCTCAGGACTGGGATAAATGCTGGCGGCAATCTGAACATCATCGGTGGAAATGCCACTGGCAGCACCGTAAACCATCACATCCTGAACCAATGATATCTTCTTCAGTTTCTCCTCCAGTTTTTCAGGAGAAACTTTTTTACCATTTTTGAAGACAATTAGATTTTTCTTTCTGCCGGTGATGTACAGAAAACCATCTTTGTCGATTTCTCCCATGTCTCCTGTGCAAAACCATCCATCTCTCATTACTTCGTCAGTTAATTCCTGATGTTTGTAATAGCCTTGCATCAGATTTGCTCCGCGCACCAAAATCTCGCCATCTTCAATCTTTACTTCGCAATGTGCAGTCACAAGTCCTACTGAATCCAGTTTATTAGCTTCGTTTCGGTTAACGCTGACCAGAGGTCCACACTCCGTAATACCATATCCCTGAAGTACAGTCACACCCATATACATAAATTCTTCCATGATTTCACGGCTCATATGAGCACCACCACAGATAATCAGCCGGATGGAACCTACCGTCTTTTCACGGATGGCTTCCAAGGTCTTTCCACTCTTTTTCAATCCCAAGGCAAACTGGATTTTTTTCAGTTTCAATAATTTCTTTAACGCTTCGGTTTTTCCGTTCTCCTCAGCACTGAGCCATATCTTGCTGTGGATGGTTTCCAACATCAAAGGCACCGTCAACAGTGTGTGAGGCTTTGCCAGCTGCAACTCCTTCATCACGGTGCGAAGATTGCCATTAATATACAAATGAGACCCGGGAATCAGCATGGAAAGCACGGAGCAGGTCAGACCATAGGTATGATAAAATGGCAGGGAGGTAAATGTTCTGTCCCCTATCCGCACATTGGCCAGAGCATCCGATGCGTTGGTCAAGATCGCATTCTGACTTAACATAACCGGCTTTGCATAGCTGGTTGTACCGGAAGTAAACACGATGGCTGCCGTGTTGTCTGGGCATACCTGTTCGTCGATTTCTCTATTTTCGCTGCCTTCCTTCCAGATCATCTGTCCCTGTTCCGCAAGAGACTGCACCGTGGGAAGGGGTCCTCTTCCCGACAGCAGGAACATTTTTACATCCTGTTTTTCATATTTACCACAGATTTCTGCATAGGGGGACGCCAAAAAGATAGCGCTGACATCTGCCATCTCCAACATCTGCAGGATCGTCTCGTCGGACTGCTCAATATCGATGCAGACGGCCACAGAACCACAGTAATTGGCTGCAAAATACACCAACAACCATTCATAGCTGTTTTCGCCCACAATCGCAATATGTTTGCCGGCCAATCCCATCCGGATCAACATCTCCTGCAGGCCTCTTACATCGTCCCGCAGCTTATTGTAGGACACTCCCTTTTCTTCCTGTTTTCTGGTAAACCAGGAAATCGCAGGGGACTCTCCATACTCCTCTGCCATCCCGTCAATCATGTCCCGAAAGCGGGAGTAATACGTCACTTCGTTATGAGGGTACCTCTTCATTGCAGCTCCTTTTTATTACGCTTAACTATTGTCTCTCGTATGAGCACAGAATTCTGCTTCAAAATTTTCTCTACCCATCTTTTCAATCAGACTCATCAACGCATCAACCACGCGGCTGTCGAACTGGGTGTTTCTTCCCCTGTCCAACTCGGCCATGGTCCGCTCATACCCAAGACCTTTCCGGTATGTACGGTTGGATATCATGGCATCAAAGGAGTCTGCCACTGCGGTAATTCTGGCACCCAGACAAATTTCTTCCCCCATCAGTCCATCGGGATATCCTCTGCCGTCGAATCGTTCATGATGCCCTCTTACAATGGGAAGCATATCTTTAAACGGAGAAAACGTACACAGCATTTTCTCACCATCGGCCGGATGCAGCTTGATTTCTTTAAACTCTTCATCATTTAACGGTCCGTTTTTCAACAGGACAGCGTCAGGAACGCCCACTTTTCCAATATCGTGGAATAAACCTGCAATCCGAATTCTGTCCACTGCCTCCGCATCCAGTCCCATCTCTTTGGCCAGTTCAGTACTCAGAATGGAAACACGTTCGGAATGACCTCTGGTCTCCTTGTCTCTGGTCTCTACCACAAAACGCAGGGTATCGATGGTCTGCATATATGCCTCAGTCAATTTTTCATTCTGTACCTGGATCTGAGACTGATATTCTCTGATTGTGCGCATTTGACGGATGGATTTTACACAGAATTCCACCAGAAGTTCCAACTGGTCAAATCGGTCATCCTTTTCGTAATATCCCTGAATATCCAGCTGTCTTATGGTTTTTATGGGCGGTGCCATGCTCTTATGTCCGGTCAACAGGATGATATAGAGATCTTCATTAAACTTGCGGATCTCCTCCACCACCTGATCACCGCAGATCGGTGACATCAAAAAGTCAAGAAGCATGATATCATACTGACCGTTCCGTATCCGCTCAATGGCTACCGTAGGGTCATTTTCCACGTCCACCTGATAACCGGAACGCTGAAAATATGCCTGAATCGTGGAAGTAATAATCGGATCATCATCCACCGTCAGAATAGATATACGATTTTGTACTACCTGTTTACTCCTTCTCATCTTCCGTTATCCTCATTTCTGAATTACTGCAGGTCTGATTCGAACCAATTCCAAAGGAATGGAAATCCCAAATATACATCCTCCGCCGACACGGTCCTTCACCCACATGCTTCCGTTAAATTTACCTCTGACAACCGCACTGGAAATATACAATCCCAGTCCGGTGCCCATAGCGCCCTTGCTGGTAACCATAGTCTTGAACAATTTTTCCTTGACGCTGGGACTGATGCCGGGACCGCTGTCCTTTACTGCAATGTGTAATTTTTCCTCATCATGGCTGATCTCAATCTCGATCTCTCCGCCTCCAACCTGTTTCTGCGCGAAGATCGCATTGGACAACAGGTTATCCAGCACCTGAATCAGATTGTTGATATCTCCCTGCAAGGAAATCTCTTTACTTTGATCATAACTAAGTTTCATGCGGCAGCCACTGTTGAGCAGTTCGTGGCGCATCAGCAGCATACTTCGTTTCAACATTTCCTCAATGGTAAAGGTGCTCTTTTCATCGGTACTGATGTTAGCCGCCTGTCCCTTGATCGCTGTAATAATATCAGACATATATGCAGTGGACTCTTTTACCTTT
>JAFOFP010000004.1 GCA_017387285.1 Lachnospiraceae bacterium | reverse complement strand
CCAAAGGGCAAGCCAGTTCTCCATGCGAAACTGCTTGCTGATTCCATCGGCATCAAAATGGGGTGCAAACACATGATAAATGGCCTCAGGATCCTCATGGGCAGTCAAAATCACCTTCTTGGGATTTTGCAGAAATCCCACGTATTTTCCATCGGCATAATAGAACGCCAATGTGGTTCCATTCTCCATCAGCTCCGCATTCTGGAAGGCCATGCAATGAACCGAATCCAGCATACGGTTAAAGTTGGCCTTTAGACCCTCGGAGATCATTAGATTTCCGTCTTTCATCTGGGCATACTTTTTCTTCGCCAGGGATTTGATCAGTTTTTCGTGGCGCTTATAGGTCTCAGGCGCAAAAAACGCTTTCTGAACTCCACTGATATGCTTTTTCCCGGTAATCTCCATCAAAAGCCGAAGCAAAAGATAAGCCTCCGACCGTTCCATCTGATAGACCGGTACCGGTTCCTTTCCCTCATTCCTGCGTTTTCCCAACATTTTACTTTCCTCCCAGACAATTCTCAATGGCTGATTTTTCAATTCTGGTCAATCCGTATCTTCCGGCCAGCCAGTAATACTTCTCTGATTCCACAATTTTCTTTATCTCATTATCTGACAACCCATGCTCCTGGACAAGCAGAACTCCGTCTATGGGATGGTCGATCTCCTCCGTCTTGCAGACAAGAAGCCCGTTGCTCTCGGTGGTGATCCATAGATGCCCCGCCGTATCCTTATACAGCCATCTTACCTTCTCTCCCGGTATACCGTCCTCCATATTGAAGGTATCTGTCACCACATAATGCTCTCCCGACTTGGAAAGACGGTTCAGTCCCCCGGCGGTCAACTGGCCGGTGGCCACCAACACACTGTCCGATATCGGAAGAATGGCATTGATATAGGGATGTGACAGCCCGTCCTCAATGGTCACATACTGCCACACATCTCCTCGTTTAATGCTCAGCCCGCCGGGACGATTGTCCAGATAGGACCCAAACCACATTTCCTCTTCGATCTCTGCGAGGACGTTTACCACATCGGAGAGCAGTCCATTCTCCTTTGTGCGAAGTTCCGAAACAGACCATCCGTTTGCACCGAGCGTAAATTCCGTCACGCCTTCCATGGTTCCAACCAGCACACCCTCATCTACACACAGTATAGTGTTGACACGGCCACCGGTCATTTCCGGCTCTGCGAAATCGATTCTTTTTCCGTCATCGGTCAAAACTGTGACACCTTCATTATGTCCGATCCACACTGATCCGTCTCTCCAACGGCAGATCTCCGCTGCATAGATCAGTTCCAGATCCTCCGCCACATAGTCGATCACCTGCCCTGTTTCCGGATCCAACCGTTTCACCCCGTCACGGCCTCCAACCCAGAGACTGTCCTCCGCCAGATAAAGGGCAGAGATTTCTTCTCCTTCCAGAAAAACCCGGAAACCGTCCAAAGGATCAATGGCGTTTTCTTTCCTCTCTTTTTCCATTCGCGTGATCATCAGGGCACAGATCACAACACTGATCACAATAAACCCCACATTGATCACATATCTCCATACCGTTTTCATCTCATTCTACCTTCAACGACGTATCCAGAATAATCCGGCGGCCACACAACCGGCTCACCTCATCCATGTCATGACTGACGAAAACAATGGTCCTTTTTCCCAAATACTCCTCTTCGAGGAACGTCATCACGCGCTCCCGCATCTCCCGATCAATATTAGTCAATGGCTCATCCAGCAGAAGAATCTGCTTGTGGGAGACCAATGCTCTGGCCAGTGAGACTCGCTTTGCCTGTCCACCGGAAATTTCGTGGGGACGCCGTGACAACAGATGACCGATTTCCAACCGTTCACCGACATATCCAATCTTCTCTTTTAGTCCTTTATCGGTTTTGCCCGCTCCGAAGCGTATATTCTCCTCAACGGTCATGTGATTCCAAAGGGCAGGTTCCTGATAAACCAATGCCATATCCCGTTTATTGGGTTCAAGCTTTCGAATATCACTGCCGTCCTTCATTACAGCTCCCTCATAATCCAAGTCCAATCCTGCCATGATCCGCAGCAGAGTGGTCTTTCCACAGCCGCTCTCACCCACCACCGCCAAGGCTTCCTTATCATGAAGCTCAAAGGAAAGCTCCTCCAACACTTTATGTTCACCGTAATATTTGGTAATTCCCTGTAAAGAAATCATGGTCATTTTCTCCCTATCTGCTTTAGTACAGTCAAAAGGATCATCGCCGTCACAACGATCGTGATGAGGCAAAATCCACTGACTAACTCACTGGCCCCGTAATGCAGATAATTGTACACTTTCACTGCCAATGTCTCATAACCGGGAGGCATGAGGATCAATCCGATCCCCTCCTCTCCCAAGGTCAGCAAAAACACCAAAGATCCGGCCCCAATCATCGCCGGGCGATATACCGGAATCAATATTTTTCGGAAATAATCCCATCCTCCATCGGTGTAGACCATCGCCATATCCAGCTCCTCCCGGTGAACCCGGCGTGCTCTCGCGGAAAAAATGATCACGGCAAAAGGCATATATTTCACCGCACAGCCTAGTGCCGGAAACAACGCAGTCCGGCTGATGTCATGGATAATGCTTCCGTTCACGGCTGACAACAAGCCCATACCGATCAGCGACGAGGGAATGGCCATAGGCAATATAGCCAATATCCACCAAAAATGATGTTTCTTCTGAAGCCATACTGCGGTGGGCCCTGCCAGTCCAACGGCGATCACCGCTGAGATCAGGGCAATCAAAAGGGATACCAGCAGCTCTTCACTGCACAGCAACAGGGAATCCAACAAGTCTGACCAATCCTTAATCTGAAGAATAAACACCAGCAATGGAACGGTCACCTGCAAAACACAGATCACGATAGCTATCCTGCCCGCTTTATCCTGAATACCGGACAATATCAACCCTTTATTTCCCGATTGTTTCTGTCTGACCGGAATGGACTTAAGCCCCTTTTCCATCACCAAAATGACAGCCAATACGATCAAAATCAAGGGCAGCGCCAATCGTGCGATCTCCCCCAGATTACCGCCCCTGCTGTATTCAGAAAATATCTCCAATGTAAAGGTTTGATACTGAAACAGGGATGGAACAGAAAAATCCGTCACGGAAAGGACAAATACCAGTGCGCCTGAAGCCAATACCACCGGTCTGATGGCAGGGAAAACGATTTTGCGAAAAACCAGATTGCCGTGGGCATAAACCGATCCCATCTCTTCCAACACAGTATCGTGATGCTCCAGAGCAACCAAACTTAATCCCACCACCATGGGAAGAAACGACATCACATTGACAAACACACTGGGCAACAGACCGGTCATGGCTGTACTCATGATCCTACGGTCAAACTGCCCCAGCATCCTCACCAGATACATCCACATCAATGCATAAATATAATAGGGAACCGGAGCCAGCAATAAAAAGAACCATCTCTTGTTACTGTTCCTCAGCCTTCCGTTATGTATCTTCATAGCTGCCAGCAGACCGATCATCATACACAACAGAGCTGAAAGTCCGCCCAAACATACACTGTTTTCCAACAGTCCCAGACGCCGACGGTTCAAACACACCTCTTCCCAGTTCATCTCCGTGCCGAAGAACCCCAGTAAAGGCAATAAGAGCAGAAGAAAGAATGCCGCCACTATGATCCGTTGAATCCGTCCGATCGTTTTCATCCTATCTCCTGCCCATCTTATTTCAAATTATTTCATATTGGGATCAAAACCAACTGTCCCTGTGTCATTATTTCGCTGCGAAAATCTCTTCCATATCCTTTGTTGCCACATCCAACATCTGATGGATGTCCTTCAGATTGAGGGTCATGCCCTTTACATTGAAGGAGCCGTCTCCGCCACGAACGGAAACATCAAAGAAACCTCCCTCGATCAGCTTCTGCTCACTTGCCTTCGATACAATAAAGTCAATAAATTTCTGTGCATTTTCCTGATTCGGTGCATTTTTGATCAGTGCCGCCGTGGAAGGTGTGATCAAGGTTCCGATACCGCCATCTTCCTGATCGGGATAAACGATCTCCACCGGTGCGCCATCCTTGATGGCATCCTTGGCATCATCGGTATCTGTATAGCCGATCATGACCTGACCTGCTGCCGCCATATCCTTGGTCACAGAATTTCCGTCTACAATCTGCACCCCGCGATCCGCGATCTGTTGGAAAAATGCCTTTCCGCCCTCCGCACCGAGCAGTGCATACATGGCTGCTGCCTGCGTCTTGGTGGTTCCAAAGATGGGATAAGCCATGGCCAGATCCTCACCCTCAAACTTACCATTGACAAAATCATATACGGTAGTGGGATAATTTTCCTTTGCCACCAGATCCGTATTAACCAGCATTACTCTGGCTCTGCCGCCGAAAGCGGTCCAGTAGCCGTCAGCATCCTTGTAGGCCGCAGGAATATCCTCAGTTCCTGCCGGAACATAGCTGTCTAAAAGTCCCTTCTGCTGAAGATCTATCGTCTGGATAAATTCATTGTTCCAGAACACGTCACAGACCGGCTTGTCCGCCTCATTGATGATACGGTTAACCAGACCGGTGGTCTTGTTGGCCTCCGTATCATAGACAGCCTTAACCTTAATCCCGGTTTCCGCTTCAAACTGCTTAAACAGAGGTTCACAATAAACCTGCTCAACTGCAGTATAGACCACAACTTCCTTCTGCTTGCTGCAGCCGGAGAACAACATGGTCAACATAGCTGCCATCAACATCAATCCAATATACTTTTTCATCGTACTGTATCCTCTCTCTGGGGATCTCGCCCCTATTTGGTTTCATTATAATGCGTTACTCTGTAAAAGTCCACAACATTTCACTGACATAACAAACATTTTCATTCACGTGTTTTCAAAATCAAACTCTCGATTTTCCGGAAATCTCCATCCATGATCACATAATTTGCATCCACCGTACCACTCACCTCCGGTGAAATATCCGTATGAATATACAGACAATCCATTCCCACAGCTTTTGCCCCCGCAATGTCTGAATATTCATCATTCCCAATCATAATACACTCAGAGGCATCCAGATGATACCGATCCAGCAATTGATGAAAAAACAGGGGTGAAGGCTTCTTTACCCCTTCTTCAGAAGAAATCAGGATACCGTCAAAATAGGGAATAAGCCCCAATTTATCCAACTCCGGGCGAGTGAAATCCGACTGGGCATTGGACAACAGATACACGCCTTTCCCATCTTTCCTAAGCTGTTCCAGCAATTCAATGACACCATCATAAAGCTCCAGCCGCATTCTGGACAGCACCCGAAATGTAATTGCGATAAAACGGGCCTGAGTTCGATCACAGGAGATCCCTTTTTGCCGAAACAGCTGTGCAAACACTTCGGTTATGTCCGGTTCAGCCTGATTTTTAGCCATTCTCGACGTCCCATCCCCGTGCATCCGTTTCCATGTATTCCCCTGACTCAGCTTCTCTGCCGCCTGTTCCACAGCCACCGCCACGAGCCTCTTATATTCCAGTTTCAGCTCCCGGGCCGAATAAAGGGCACCGAGAGCTGAATAAATATCACTCATTTTTCTCCACAAATAGGGAGAATCCTCATTGGTACGGATATCCGCAAGGGTTCCGTACAGATCAAAGATAACATTCTGATACATAACTGTTTTCCCATCCGATATTTATCATCAGCGATCTTTTTCCAGGACGTCGTACACGCGAAGAATCTCTCCCACACTCCAGGCCTGGGCAAAGCATCCCTTGGAATCCACCGGATTCTCGCCGGAATAAATCTCCGGAAGCTGTCCGATACATCCCTCCATCATGGCCGCCTCAATGTCCTCCAGCTGACTGCGAACCATGGCCTTCGCCTCGTCGGAATATCCATTCACCTTCAGGTAGGCCAGATAGTATGCGCCCATGGGGAACACCCATACGGTACCCTGATGGTAGGCCAGATCACGCTCCAGCTGAGGACCGCCGTAGTTGGGATGGAACTCCGCATCCATGGGATCCAGTGTTCTCAAGCCGTAAGGGGTGTGAAGCTTTGCGTAAACGGTCTCCACTACCTGCCTCTCCTTATCGGCAGGAAGAACCGAGAAGGGCTGAGCCACTGCCCAGATCTGATTGCAGCGGATCTGATGGTCTGCCTTGGTGCCGGAAACCACATCCTTAAGACATCCGGCCTTCTCATTCCAGAATTTCTCCACAAAACTCTTGCCGGTCTTCTCTGCCATAGCAGTGTAATCCATGGCCTCGTCCACGCCGAGAATGGTGCTGAACTCGTTCATCATGCGCAGGGCATTGTACCAGTACGCATTGATCTCCACCGGTTTTCCATGGCGGGGCGTAGGAAGAATATCGCCGACGCGTACATCCATCCAGGTTACCTGATCGTAGCCGCCGCCGGCCATGATCAGACCATCCTCATCCATTTTGATGGAGAAGTCGGTGCCCTTGGAATACCAGTGAATGATCTGCTCCATCACCGGATATGCCTCTTTCAAAAATTCTACATCCTTTGTTCGCTGATAGTAATCGTATACCGAGAGAACAAATAACAAAGCTGCGTCCACCGTGTTGTACATGGGCGCGTTCTTCCCCTCAGGGAACAGATTGGGCATCAAACCCTTGCGGCAATATGCCATAAAGGTCTGCAGAATACTCTTTGCCTCCTCATAACGGCGCACGGCCAAACAGCAGCCTCCCAATGCGATCATGGTGTCTCTTCCCCAGTCCTCAAAGAAGGGGAATCCGGCCAGAATGGTCTGTTTTCCTGTGGACTCGCGGCGGGAAATGAACTGATCTGCCGCCAGTGCCAGGGTAGATGCCGCCTCATCGGTAAATCCGGCCTGTTTTTTCAGACCAGCACGGTAATACACCAGTGCATCCAAAACTGATCCGGCGTCAGGAAGCTCCCTCTCCATACCGCATACCATAGAAAGGGTTTTTACTTTCCCTGCCTCCACGGCCATCTTTACCCGGTGATTGGATACGGTCACGCCGGTTTCCGGTCTGCCGTCAGCCTCATCGTAGGCATAGTAAAGGGTCTTTCTGGTCTCCGGCAGCTCTGCCACCTCTCCGTCGGTCTCCACATAAAGAGTCTGACCGTTGGAGAAAACCTGATAAGTGCCCGCTTTTTCTCCCATTTCAAAGGTAAACGTCTGATCCGCCTTTACCTTTGCGGTCTTGGGAACAAACTCCATCTGAGGAGTAACACTGAGTTCAACTTTCCTGCCGCTGCGATTGACTGCCTTATACCGGATCGCAACCGTGTTTTTTCCGGGCATCAGGACAATGACCTTTTCCAACTGTACGCCCTCTGCCTCATATGTCCAAACCGGATAATCCTCATAGGTGAAACGGGAGAGATATTTCTGCCCCTCTTCCCTCTCAGCATGGTTTTCATAATCCTGGCTGGCCAGATTGAAAGTCTTTCCTCCCACTGCCAGGATCTCATCCAATCGATGGATCATGTTCCATCGATGATTCGGTGAATGTACACAGGCCATCAATACCGCGTGATCATTTCTGCCACATGAGCCCATAATGGTAAGGGAGGAAAACCCTCCCAGACCATTGGTCATCAAAAAACAGTTTTCCTCCCCGCGCTCAAATGATTTCCATGCCTGTTTGCCATAGATGTATTTCATATTGAGTACCCTTTTCGTTTTATTATCGATGCCGTTCTCCGGCTTTTCGGTCGTTCAGATTCTATGACCGATTTTTATTTGGCTGCCTTCGCAGCCTTCTCTGCCGCCTTGGCCGCCTTCTCAGCCGCTACCTTCTTCGCCATAGCCTCGTCTTCGCGCTTTTTCATGATCTCAGACAGACGTGCGCTGATTCTGGTTAATGCGTAGATTTTCTTGATGTCCTCGTCATTCAGCATATCAGAGGTCATTCTCCAGGACCAGTTGCCGCCCAGGGTAGAAGGATGATTGATGCGAGCCTCCGCATCCAGTCCAAGATAATCCTGAACCGGGATCACACAGAGGTTTGCACTGCTCATCATGGCCAGACGGATGAAATCCCAATACTTCTGATCATCGGGCGTGGAGGCATTGTTCATATACTCAGCCGCAAACGCCTTGCACTCCTCATCCAGTCCTTTGTACCACTGAACCAGAGTCTCATTGTCATGGGTTCCGGTGTAAACCACTGCATTGCGATCATAGCTGTGAGGCAGATAATTGGTCTCCTCGCGGGGATCAAAGGCAAATTCGATAACCTTCATTCCGGGATATCCACTGTCCTCCAACAGCTGGATAACCGTATCCGTCATAAATCCGAGATCCTCGGCGATAATATTCTGCTGACCCAGTCTGGACTCGATCACCTTGAACAGCTCAATGCCGGGGCCCTTCTCCCAATGACCGTTTATTGCGGTCTCATCACCGTAAGGGATGCTGTAATACTCGTCAAAGCCACGGAAATGGTCAATACGAACCACATCGTACATCTTGAAGCAATATGCCAGACGACGGCACCACCAGTCATATCCGGTGCTTCTGTGATAATCCCAGCGATAGAGAGGATTTCCCCACAGCTGACCGGTCGCGGAGAACGCATCGGGAGGACATCCTGCCACTGCCACCGGCTGATAGTCGGAGTCAAACTGGAACAGCTCAGGGCTGGCCCATGCATCAGCGGAGTCAAACGCCACATAGATCGGAATATCACCGATGATCTGAATACCGCGATTGTTTGCATACTCTTTCAAACGAATCCACTGTACCGAAAACTGATACTGAAGATATTTATAAAACTCAATGTCATAGTAGCACTCTCTGCGGTAGTAATCCATGGCAAAGCCCCAGCGCTTGCGGATATCCTCAGCCCACTTGATCCAGGACTGACCGTCAAAGCGCTTCTTCACCGCCATGAACAGGGCATAATCATCAAGCCACCATGCATTTTTCTGACAGAATACATGGAAATCGGACTTTTTGTAAATCTCACTGCGCTCGTAAGCCTTTCTCAGAAGGGCAAAACGCTGTGCATAAATCTTGCCGTAGTCGATCTGGGATGCGTTGTCGCCGAAATCGCAGGCATCACACTCTTCCCTGGTCAGAACACCCTCACGGATCAATGCTTCCAGATCAATGAAATAAGGATTTCCTGCAAAGGAGGAGAAGGACTGGTAAGGTGAATCACCGTAGCTGGTAGGTGCCAGAGGGAGGATCTGCCAATAGCTCTGTCCTGCCTCCGCCAGCTTATCTACAAAATCATATGCTTCTTTGGAAAAGCAGCCAATACCGTACTTGGACGGAAGGCTGGTGATCGGGAGTAATACTCCAGCTGCTCTTTTCATCAATTATTCCGCCTTTCTTCCGAGGATCATGCCGCTCTGTGCAGCCACCCGGACTGTGTTATCTGAACCTGCTACAGGTTTACAGCAATCAGTAATTTGTGCATCTGCCAAAACGAACCAGGTTCCCTCAGGGAGAGCAACCGTCGCCTCACCGTCAGATGCATTATAAACAACAAACAATCTTTCCATCTCAGCGCCGGGATTTTCCACCTGGAAGGAAACCAGTTTCTCCCCCAGCACCTTTTTATCGGTAATGTACTTATCTGCGTCAGCGGACTTGCAGGTAAGACCGGTCATCCGCTTTCTCAGACGGATCAGTCCCCGGTAATAATCCACCAGCTCGCTGTACTCCTCAGTACGCTTCCAATCCAGCATATTGATGGCGGGATCGGAACGGTAACTGTTTTCATCTCCCAGCTTAGTCCGTCCGAACTCCTCTCCGGCCTGCATGAACAGATGTCCCTGACAGGTAAAGTAGATCAGCGCACTCAGCTTATTTACCGCCAGTACATCCTCATACTTTTTGGTGTAATCGGCCTCTCCCGCCTTTCCGTTCAGCGCCTTTGGACCATGCATGGAGAGAACAAATTTATCCCAGAGGGTAAAATTATCGTGGGCAGAAACATAGTTGATGATCTGACCGCAGCTCTTGGGAGCAAATCCCTCGTAAGCATCCTTCCAGCCGGTAGGCGCACAGAGAACTCTCTCCTCCAGACCGGAGGCACCGTTTACAAATCCGGGCTCCTCCTCATAGAATACATTCCCCTTGATCACATCGCGGGTGTCGTCACTGAACATGGCCACACCTTCATCCAGCAGATGGACATTGGACTTCAGCGCTGCATGGGTTCCTTCTTCCATAGGAGACTCCGTTGCTCTCCAAGGCTCTCCGTAGAGAAGGATCTCTCCCTCTCCGAACTCGGCATCCAACTCTTTGCGAATGCGATTCATCAGTTCTACGGTCAAAAGGCCCATCAGATCAAAGCGGAAGCCGTCGATATGATACTCCTTGGCCCAGTACATGACGGAATCGGCAATGTAGTTATCCACCATGGCACGACCTGCCGCCACATCATTTCCACAGGCAGAACCGTCAGACAGCTTTCCATTCGCCCAGCGGCGATAATAATAGCCGGGAACCGTGCGGTTCAAACAGGAATCTTCCTCGTAAGTATGATTATACACCACATCCATGACCACGCGCAAGCCATTTGCGTGAAGGGCCTGAATCATTTCCTTGCACTCACGGATACGCACCAGACCATTATCCACATCGGTGGCATAGGTTCCCTCGGGCACGTTATAGTTTACCGGATCATAACCCCAGTTGAATTGGTTGTGGTCCCCCGCCTCATCGGTAAAGCCATAGTCATAGAACGGCAGCAAATGTATGTGGGTAACGCCCAACTGCTTCAGATATTCCATGCCGGTGGGATGATCGCCGGACTTTCCGGACACGGTAAATGCCATGTACTTGCCGCGGTATTCCTCCGGCACTCCGCTCTCGGGATCATGGGAAAAATCCTTAATATGAAGCTCGTAAATGATATTTTCCTCCGGTCTCTCCGGTGCCCTATCCTGATCAAAGCCTTCCGGATCGGTGAGACTCAGATCCACCACCATGCTTCGCTCACCGTTGCACCCACAACCAACGGCATAAGGATCGGCTGTGCGAAGGGACTTTCCGTTATTCATGATAAAATAATCATAGTACAGGCCGTGCATATTCTCCGCAAATTCCAGCGACCACACACCTTTCTCTCCGGGGCGAAGCTGTTCTCTGCGATAGGTATCGGATTTCCCGTCACGATAAAGGTAAAGCTCTACCTGCTCTGCCGTGGGACTCCACACCTTGAAGATAGTGTGTCCGTTTTTGCAGACAGCGCCCAGATCCTTTCCATCGTAGCGATATTTTTCATCAAATTCTTTTGTGTAAACAAACCTTTTGCTCAATGTTTCTTCCATCCTGTTTTCAAATTTATGTCACAACATTAAGTTTAATATCGGCTGGCAAAAACACATATATTTAAACGCACATATGTGCTTTTGTCAAACGACACTGCATCTCTATGTCGGCTGTAATCATGTTTGTTTTCGTAAAAATGGACTGCCGCAAGAAACCCGCGGCAGTCCCTGCCCTTTTACTAATCCGAATATGGATAAAATTTCCAAATCAACCCTTAACTGCGCCGGATACACCCTCAACATAGAACTTCTGGGTGCACAGGAAGAGAATGGAGATCGGGATAGAGATCAGTACACAGCCTGCAAAGAACTGGGTGTAGTAGAACTCAATGTACTCCTTCTCAAGCATGGACCACAGACCAATGGCGATGGTGTAATACTTGGTATCGTTACCCATGATGATCTTAGCGAAGATATAATCAACCCAAGGTCCCATGAAGGAAGTCAGCAGGGTGTAGGTGATGATCGGCTTGGACAGCGGCAGAATAATGTGTACCATGGTATCCCACTTGGTTGCGCCGTCAATATAAGCAGCCTCATCGATGGACTTCGGAATGGTATCAAAGAAACCTTTCGCAATGTAGAAGCCCATACCGGCACCACCTGAATATACCAAGATAAGTGCAACCTGTTTCAGCACTCCGCTCTCCAGGAAACCAAGTCCCTTGAGGATGTAGTATACGGCGATCATGGACATGAATCCGGGGAACATACCAAGGATCATGGTAATGTTCATGAAAGGCTTACGCATCTTAAAGCGCAGACGGCTCATACAGTAAGCTACGCATACAACAAAGAACGCGGAAAGTAAGGTACTGATAATGGCGATCACCAGAGTGTTCATAAACCAGCGAGGGAAATCGATCATACTGGAAGTCTCGGTGAACAGCTTGATATAGTTGTCAAGGGTCCACTCCTTGGGAAGAATGTAGGTCTTATAAGAACCGGACTCTCCACGGAAGGAAGTGATGATGATATAAACGATGGGCAGGATCCAGATAATACTCAGAACGCCCAACATAACATGAACAAACGCATCGGTAATTCTCTGTTTTGCTTTCATTATTGGAACGCCCCCTCATCTTTATAAGAACCTGTGCGGTGATAGGTGATCAACGATACCGTTGCAAGGATTACGAAGGTCATAATACCGATAACTGCACCCATGTTGTAGTCCTTGTTGGTAATGGTCAGGTTGTACAACCAAGTAACCAGCAGGTCAGTCTTACCGGCAAAATGGTAATCCAGAGTTGCGGGACCACCGCCGGACAACAGGTAAATAACGTTGAAGTTATTGATGTTTCCGGTAAAGCTGGTGATCAGCGTAGGAGTCATAACGAAGATCATGTAAGGCAGGGTGATCTTCCAGAAAATCTTGGGTGCGGTAGCACCGTCGATTCTTGCTGCCTCGTAAAGCTCACCGGGAATATTCTGAAGAATACCGGTGGTGGACAGCATGGTGTAAGGAATACCGATCCAGATGTTGATCAGGATGATCGTCACACGAGCGATATTTGCATCCAGGAAGAAAGGAATCGCCTTGTCGATCAATCCCCACTTCAGCAGCAGTACGTTAACCGGTCCGCTGACATTGAAGATGGTCTTCATGGACAGCAGGGATACAAACTGAGGAACTGCGATGGAGAGAACGAACATGAATCTCCAGAAGCTCTTCGCCTTGGTTCCCTTACGATTGATCACGATGGCAAGCATCATACCCAGAACAAAGTTACTTACGGTAGCACAAACTGCCCAGATCAGGGTCCATCCCAGTATAGGCCAGAAGGTCTGCGCCAGACGTCCACCTGAAGCGAACAGATTCTTGAAATTCTCAAAACCTACCCAGTCAAACAGATTTCCCGGAGGCTGATGTGTACTGTCATAGCTGGTAAACGCGATCAGGATCATGTAAACCAGCGGAATAACGGTAAACACCAGTGCGCCGATAACAGGGAACGCAAGAAGGAGAGAATGAAGATTTTCCTCTTTCAGAGAACGAAGGTCATCCTTGAAAGAAGGAACGTGCATTTTAACCATAACACGCATCTGTGTACAGAATGCACTCTTCATGGACATATAAGCGACGCCGATGATCGCCAAGGTCAAAAAGATGGTGATAACACCATAAAGCAGGCACAGCATGGAGTTATCTCCGAGCACATACTCGTAGATCTGCTTTGCATCGTTCCATACCTCTTCCTGCTGCTTGGTACCCAGCGTGATAAAGTCTCCGATGGACTTAATACCAAAGGTAACCATGTAATAAATGTACGCTACTTCAAGGGCCAGGAAAATCAAACCTCTGATAATCTGCTTATGCAGCAGGTTTCCCAGGCCAAAAATCAATAAGGACAGCTTTGTGGTCACATTGCTGTACTTCCACACCAGACGAGCCGGTGTATCGCTGGGCTGTTTGTAAGTCACAGCTCGCTTGTCCGTCTTCTTCTTAAAGATTCCCATGGATTAGGACGCCCTCCGTTTCCTTAATATATATGCAATGCAGCAGGGATGTGGCTCCACCCCCTGCTGCAATCACATTCATAAACTTAATATCGATCTATGGATATTTAGCTCGGAATAATTACTTTGCTGCTGCCTGAAGAGCTGCAAAGAATGCGTCCATCTTAGCCTGTGCGTTATCCTTGTTCAGGTCACCGCTGTTGATCTCGGTGAAGATAGCGCCTGCGGGTGACCAGAAGTTGTTAGCGAACAGAGTTGCGGAAGGCTGTGCAACAGATGCGTTGTTAGCCTCGTTCATGGTTACAACTGCGATGGGGTCAGATGCGATATCAGCATTGCTTGCTGCGTTCATGTTGGTAGGGATCTGACCGGACTTCTGGTAACGAAGAACCTGATTCTCCTCGTTTCCAAGGAATGCTGCGAAAGCAACTGCTGCCTGCAGGTTCTTGGAGTGAGCGTTAGCACCGATCAGCTTGGAGCCATAGAAGCCCTTCAGCTGAACCTCTTTTCCATCCAGAGTGTAGGTAGGGATCTGTGCACGGCCCAGATCATCACCCAGAGCGTCAACATACTTACCATCGTTCCAGGAACCGTCAAACCAAGCACCGATCTTGTGCTCCTTTGCCTTCTCCTCAACAACGATCTCAGACTCGAATGCAACCTTAGGGTTGTTGATCAGGTCGATCAGATAGTTGGTAACCTTGATACCGGTCTCGTTGTTCCAGTCGGTAGGGTTGGAAGCATCATTACCCTCGATACCGAATACGCTAAGACCAGCACCATAGTAGTAGGAAGCGCCCTTCCAGCCGCCTGCTGCGTCAAAGTGGAAGTTGAATGCACCCTCGCCAAGATCCTTAGCCAGCATGGTGTCCAAGTTCTTGATCTCATCCTCGGTGTAGAGGGTCTTGTCATAGTACATGAAGAAAGTGTTGTGGGTGAAAGGAATACCGTAAACAGCCTCGCCAACCTGCGCGGTAGCAACTACGGAAGGAGCGATGGTATCCTGAACCAGCTTCAGAGCGTCGCCGCCCAGACGAGCCAGTGCTCCGGCCTCAACCAGTGCAGAGGTCTGATCGGAAGCGAAGAAGAATACGTCAGCAGCTGCTGCAACGTCCTTCAGAACCTCGGTCTTAGCGTTGTCCTCACCTACGGGAGTGGTAGTCCAGGTGATCTTCCACTCGGGATGAAGCTTCTCGAAAGCAGCCTGCTGCTCAGCCATGATACCGGTGTCGATCTGGTTCTGAGGGCACCATACGGTAAGTGCGATCTCAGTGGGTGCTGCGGGAGCCTCAGTAGCCTTGGGAGCCTCAGTAGCCTTGGGAGCCTCGGTACCATTAGGTGCCTCAGTCTGAGTGGTCTTCTCGCCACAACCTGCCAGCAGTCCCATGCACATGATGACTGCAAGTAAAGTAGCTAAAATTCTTTTCATCTTGGAAATCCTCCATAAATATTTTTTGACAAAAAGTTTCGCCAAGTTT
>JAFOFP010000028.1 GCA_017387285.1 Lachnospiraceae bacterium | reverse complement strand
CATTGGCACTGCCAAAGGCCTCCTTACCGCTTCTGAGCACACAGACATTTCCACTCTTCAGGGTCAGTGCAGCCGCATCGGAGGTCACATTGGGGCGGCTCTCATAGATAATGGCAACCACCCCCACCGGCACGGCGGTCCGCTCAATGCTCAGACCGTTGGGCCGCACTTCACGGCGAAGCACCTTGCCCACCGGATCAGGCAGCTTGATCACTTCTCTCATTCCGTCAGCCATAGACCGGATCCGCTTCTCATCCAGCATCAGACGATCCAGCATGACGGGGGATATCTTCCCCTTTGCTGCCTCCATATCCATCCGGTTTGCCGCAATGATCTCTTTGGTATGTGCTACCAGACTGTCTGCCATCTTTGCCAACGCCAGATTTTTCTTTTCCGTAGTCAATCCTGCCAACGTAGCCTTTGCCGCTTTCGCCTGTTTAAGTATATCCTGAGTCGTCATCTCTGCTACCTCTCCTGTCGTAATCTGTCTGTCCCGGAGGATCTGCCTATCACATTTCATCAAACCGGTACTTAATTGCCGCGAAACAGCGTACCGATCGTCCTTCCCTCAACAATATCATACAGATCCGACGGCCTGCTGCCGTTGGTAATCTGCATATCAATTCCCTGCTCCGTCACGATCTGAGCCGCATGAAGCTTGGTGGCCATACCACCGGTACCCAGACTGGATCCGGCACCGCCGCCCAGGGCAATAATCTCCGGCGTCAACTTCTCCACCACAGGGATCAGCTTCGCCTCGGGATCCCGATGGGGATCTGCCGTATAAAGCCCGTCAATATCGGTCAGCAGCACCAGCAGGTCTGCCTGAACACAGACCGACACAATGGCTGCCAGGGTATCATTATCTCCAATCTCGATCTCCTTGGTGGAAACCGTGTCGTTCTCGTTGACAATAGGCAGCGCCCCCAGCTCCAACAGGCGGAACAGGGTATTCTGAAAATTGTCCCGACGGTCCTCATGATCCACATCATCACCGGTGATCAGGATCTGAGCCGCTGTGTGATTATATTCCGCAAAGAGTTTGTCATATGTGTACATCAGCTCACACTGACCAACGGCGGCAGCCGCCTGCTTGGTGGGCATATCCGCTCCCTTTCTGGTCAGTCCCAGTTTCCCCATGCCCATGCCAATGGCACCGGAGGAAACCAAAATCACCTCGTGTCCCGCATTTTTGATATCACTGAGCACCTTGCACAGTTCCTCCACCCGCCGGATATTCAACCGTCCGGTGGAATGCGCCAATGTGGAGGTGCCTACCTTTACGACAAGTCTCATCTTATGCCTCCTGTGTGATCGCTTTTTCACGCTACCGCATTATCACAATCACGTTATCTGGTTAGTTTACCATATCTTTTTTGTTTTGGCAATCCTTCTTTGATCCGATCGGGCCTTTCTTCACTCCACCGTCACACTCTTCGCCAGATTTCTCGGTTTATCCACATCCAAGCCCTTGGCCACACTGACATAGTAGCCCATCAGCTGCAGGGGAACAATGGCCAGACTGGCAGCAAATCTCTCGTCCGTCCGGGGAATATACACGGTAAAATTCACCGTGTCCTCAATACTGTAATGTCCGTAGCTGGCCAATCCCATCAGATAGGCTCCGCGGCTCTTCACCTCTACCATGTTGCTCAGGGTCTTTTCATAAAGCTTCTGCTGGGTCACCACACCCACCACCAATGTGCCATCCTCCACCAGGCTGATGGTTCCATGCTTCAGCTCACCGGCTGCATAGGCCTCCGAGTGAACATAGCTGATCTCCTTCATCTTCAGGCTGCCCTCCATGCTGATGGCATAGTCGATGCCCCTTCCGATAAAGAAAATATCCTTTGCATTGGCAAACTTAGCCGCAAACCACTGGATCCGCTCCTTGTCCTCCAGAATGCGGGAGATTTTATCCGGCAGAGTCAGAAGCTCCGCTGTCAGCTCAGCAGCCTTTGTCTCATCGATCAGTTCCCGGACTGCAGCAAACTCCACGGCCAACAGATAGGCCGCGATCAACTGAGTGCTGTAGGCTTTCGTGGTTGCCACAGCGATCTCCGGTCCTGCCAGGGTATACATCACATTGTCCGCCTCTCGGGCAATGGTGGAACCCACCACATTGACAATGGCCAGCGTCCTTACCCCCTTTGACTTGGCCTCACGGAGCGCTGCCAGGCTGTCCGCCGTCTCTCCTGACTGGCTGATCACAATGACCAGACCGTTTTTGTCCAACAGAGGGTCACGATATCTGAACTCACTGGCCAATTCCACCCGCACCGGGACATGAGCCAGCTCCTCAATCACATACTGGGCTGTCATGCCCACATGATAGGCAGAGCCGCAGGCCACGATATAGATCTGACTGATCTTGTTGATCTCCTCAACGCTCAAGCCTACTGTCGACAAATCCACACGCCCCTCTTTTACATAGGCATTCAATGTATCTGCCACTGCTTTGGGCTGCTCATGGATCTCCTTCATCATGAAATGCTCAAAGCCTGCCTTCTCCGCCGCCTCTGCATCCCACTTGATCTCCGTCAGTTCCTTTTCGATCTCATCCCGGTCAATGTTGTAAAAGGTAACCTTTCCCTTTTCCAGACACGCGATCTCCAGATTTCCGATATAGTAAACATTTCGGGTGTATTTCAATATAGCCGGCACGTCGGAGGCCACATAGGTCTCTCCGTTTTCCACTCCGATGATCATAGGACTGTCCTTGCGCGCCACATAGATCTGCCCCGGGTAATCTCTGAACATGACCGCCAGCGCGTAAGAGCCCCGGACACGCATCATGGTGCGTGCCAGCGCATCCACCGGTCCGCAATTATATTTCTTATCGTAGTAGTCGATCATTTTGACAGCCACTTCGGTATCGGTCTGAGAATAAAAACGGTAGCCGCTCTTAATCAGCTTTTCCCGCAGCTCCTGATAATTCTCAATGATACCGTTGTGAACGGCCACCACCGACATATCTTCGCTGGCATGAGGGTGCGCATTCGTCTCCGACGGTTCTCCATGGGTAGCCCAGCGGGTATGACCGATTCCGCAGGAACCGTTCATGGCCATCCCGTCGTCTGTCTTTTCCATCAATACCTTGAGACGTCCCTTAGCCTTGACGATCTCCGTCTCCTTCTCCCCATCCCGCACCGCCAGGCCAGCAGAATCATATCCTCTGTACTCCAATTTGGAAAGGCCATCCAACAAAATCGGAGCCGCCTGAGCGTATCCGGTAAATCCTACAATTCCACACATAACTATTTTCCTTTCTTTGATCACGCTTGCAATTTTTTTAATCCACTTTCCCCAATTATCTGTTTCCGGGTACTACCCTCCGGAACCCACGGTTTGAGAAAGAGGCGATCTGATCGCCTCCTTCATCATGTGAATCCTCATTTGTTTTCCTCAGTGCCACGGCTCCTGCAGCGATTTGCCCGCCAGAATCTCCTCATAATCCTTCAGGTTTCGCTTCAGCAGCTCCGGAGTGTCCAGACCATAAGGACACTTGCTCTTGCATTTTCCACACTTAATGCAGTCTTTGATCTTCATCATTTTTGCCTGCATCTGTGGTGTCTTCTGGGCTGCCTCCGGCGCCCTACGGATCATCAGCGACATCCGGGCACAGTTATTGATCTCGATCCCTGCAGGGCAAGGCATACAATATCCGCAGCCGCGGCAGAATTCTCCCAGAAGTTCTTTCCGGTCATGGTCGATCACTGCTGCCAGCTCATCATTCATCACAGGCGGGTTATCAATATAGGAAAGGAACTGATCCAACTCCCATTCCTTTTGCACCCCCCAGATAGGCAACACATCCTCATACTGAGCCTGGAACGCATAGGCTGCCGCTGAGTTGACGATCAACCCGCCTGCCAGCGCCTTCATGGCAATGAAGCCCATATCTGCCGCCTTACACTTCTCCACCAGCTCCAGTTCCTTCTCCGTAGCCAGATAGCTGAAGGGGAACTGCAGCGTCTCGTAAAGTCCGCTGTCAATGGCCTCATGGGCTACGGACAGACGATGATTGGTAATACCGATGTGACGGATCATTCCTTTTTCCTTGGCCTCCAGCATGGCCTCATAGAGTCCGCTGCCGTCTCCCGGTTTCGGGCAGAAGGAAGGATTATGGAACTGATACACGTCAATATAATCGGTTTTTAAATTGGCGAGAGAAGTCTGCAGATGATCCCAGAAATCCTTCACGGAGTATGATCCGGTTTTCGTTGCAATCCAAATCTTATCTCTCATACCCTCGAAGGCAAGTCCCACCTTTTTCTCACTGTCGGTGTACATCCGCGCGGTGTCAAAATAAGTCACTCCGTAATCGTAAGCCTTGCGGAGCAGATGCACCGCATCCTCATCGCTGATCCGCTGGATCGGCAGCGCGCCGAAGCCGTTTTTGTTGGTCACGATCTCTGTTTTTCCCAATCGAACTGTCTGCATAGTCTTCCTCCCTCATACAACAAAAGCTGACAAATGCGAAATTTTTGCACTTATCAGCCAATTGGTTTCTGTCTCGATTAAAATCAGGACTCTTTGGCAGGCGTGGCATTCCCCTGCATCTCTTTTGACCTGTAAGGTGTGTGGCTGCCACGAAATTGACCACCTCAAAGAGTCCCCTCTTAATCTACTCATATTATAGCAGAATTATTCTTTTTTGTAAAGGATATCCTTAGTCCTCAAATAACGATTCCATCGTTTATCACTGATTTTCATGAACGTGATAATAGAATTAGAATATCCCTCTGTGATAATCACATCTTCCGTGACAATATCTTTCGTAACGCACTGATAGATTTCTCTATCTATTTTTCCGATATATTTCAACCCTGAAACCTCGCCCGCACGTTATGAGGTTCATTATACACAGATCAACATTTTCTGTCAATAAAACAGATCACTTCATCTCCCCGCTCGCATTGAGAACCAGGGTACTGTACAGGAACAATACATCGGCCTGTTCAAACTCCACACCCATCAACAGAATCTGGGGAATCTGGTAGCGGATATCGATGACGGTGATTTTCGCATAATCATCGATAAGCAGCGGAATGATGCTTCGTCCGAAGGAATCGCGGAAAATGACCAGTTCCTTGTCAGTCTTTGCATTGGGATTCTCGATGGACAGCTTGGAAGTCTCTCCGCCCAGGAACATGTCGTAGGGATCCTTGCCGTGGGCCAGTTCCATGTCGTAGATCGCTCCCGGTCTGTTCTTCTCAAAATTAAATACGGTGACATCGGCCATATTTTCATTGGTATAGTAAGTGATGGTCTCGGATGCCAAAGGCTTGGGCGCACGACCCGCATAAACACCGTAGAACGGTACATCCAGCGTATTTTTTACATAAGAGCTGTCATGGTTTCCACCCATGCCGTCAACCAAAAGCTTTGCAATATCAATCAGATGCTCCTGATTCCAGTGAGTATCCGACTTGTAGTAATCGCCCACCTGAAGGCTATCCTTAATATTGATATACTCTGCGAAATCTACGCTCTCCACCATTTTCCCGATGAACTCATCGTAGTCCATGGAGAGATATCCATTGGCCTCGGAGAGCCAGTACCCCTTGTCCGGGATGATGGAAAAGTAAGGTGTGATGCCCTTGTCCTTCAGATACTGTTCATAGATAAAGGTGAGGCGATCTGCCGCATGTTCGATGGAAGATTGATCAATGGTCTCCTGCATCTCGGCAGCCACACCGTCCACCACATACACACCATCCTTATCCTTCTGGAGGAAGATATTTGCTCCCACCCAAGCCTTTATTTTGCGAAAGGCCTCGCGGAAAGGAAAATTGTCCGGGGTGTAGTTATCGTCAAACTGCTTCATGAAGCTGTCACTGTATTCCAGTCCGTCCTTCATCACGCTTTCCAGATTGAGTGTAGGAAAATCGGCCGGCTCACGGCGCTCACTGTCCAGAAACTCTGCTTTTGGCAAGAAGAGGAAAAGTGCGCAGAAGCCAAATACCATGATCGCCATGGTGACACAGATGACCAGGTTTTTCATTTTTGTATTCATCTACTTTACCTCCTTCTAGAATCGGAAATACAGGAACGGATTGGAGGACGAATCCACCAAAAACGCGGTGACCACAACAAACAATACCACAAGCAGCACCGGCTCAATAACATTCGCCACGCGGCCATATTTCTCTGATTTGGAAAAGCCTGCTGCCAGTTTCTTAACCAGGGGCGTAGAACCGATCAAGGCCATGATCAGCAGCACTGCGTAACTGCGTAGGTAGTAACCCGTCTCCGGTGAGGTAAAGGAAATCCCTCCTGCTCCAAACAATCCGCCGATATACACAAGCGCCTCATCCAGGGTAGGAAGCTGGAATACCATAAAGCTGGCGATCACGGCAAGCAAAATGTAAACCCGGCTGAGCACCTGACTCTTTTCCAGATGGGTTAACAGCCAGAACTTCTCGATCACCAACAGAACGCCGAAGAACAATCCCCAAACGATAAAGTTCCATGCGGCTCCGTGCCAGAAACCGGTAAACAGCCACACTGCAAAAATATTGATGAACCAACGCCACTTGGGCACACGGTTGCCACCCAGGGGAATATAGAGATAATCTCTGAACCAAGACCCCAGTGACATATGCCAGCGGCGCCAGAACTCGGTGGCACTGCGGGAGATAAAGGGATAATTAAAGTTCTCCAGAAAATTAAATCCAAAAATCTTTCCCAAACCGATGGCCATATCCGAATAACCGGAAAAGTCAAAATAAATATATAAAGAAACAGAAATGCCGTACATCCAGTACATCAATACGGTTTTTTCGTCAGCAGCATAAATCAGCTCACTTAAATCGTACATGGAGTTTGCGATGAGAACCTTTTTTGCCAGACCCATAATAAAGCGGCGAGTTCCCTCTCCCACTTTGGTAATGCTGTGGGTGCGGTTCTCCAATTCTCTGGCCACATCGCTGTAGCGGACAATGGGGCCTGCGATCAGCTGAGGAAACATGGACACATAAGCTGCCAGATTGATGGGATTTTTCTGTGCCTTTTCTCCACGGTAAACATCCACCACATAGCTGATGATCTGGAAGGTATAGAAACTGATTCCGATGGGAAGTACGATTTTTAACAGCGGAATGGACATACCCGTGATCTGATTGAAATTATCAATAAAGAAATCCGTATACTTAAAATAGAGCATGGCGGAGATGATGGTCCCAACACCGAGGGCCACAAACAGCTTTGCAATTTTCTTTCCCCGGAACTTCTCGATCAACAGACCATATCCGTATCCGGAGAGAATGGCCAACACCATGATCATAGCGTATTTCACGCCGCCCCATGCATAGAAAAACAGGCTGAAGATCAGCAGCACCGTATTTTTAAGCTTAAAGGGAACTGCAAAGTACAACAGCAAAATAGCAGGGATAAAAAAATAGAGAAAGGATATACTGGAAAAAAGCATAGTAAACTCCCGTCTTTCTTTTAGTTAGGGGCTGTTACCACTGAGGTAACAGCCCCTGTACGTTTCATAAAAGTAACGTTTTACCGATTACTGAGCAAAGGAATGCTCTACGATAATGGAAGAACCTTCTACTGCATCAGCAAAGCTTGCTACGAAGGGATCAACGATACCGCCGAACTCAACAACACCCCAAACAACTACCAGGTAGTCACCGGGCATCTTTGCGATAACCAGCTTCTCGGGAGATCCGCACATCCACTGACGGTTAAGGATATTTGCCTTGATTGCCTCAGCCATGGGCTCAACATCCTCGCTGTTGGTGAAATGTACTGCATAGCAGTTAAATACGTTGATGTTCATCATGTTGAACATGGAAGCAGTGTCATCCTGCTTTGCCACATCAGCAGTAGGATAGCCAAGGTTAGCGTCGAAATCTGCATCCTCAAGTGCTACAAACTTACCGGGTCCCTCGGGGTTGGTGGTCTCAAAGTTGAAGGGGTTACCGCCGCAAACATACAGCATGGTCTCCTCGGTTGCAGTTGCATTATAGGAATCCATCAGAAGCTTCAGCAGCTCCTCAGCGCTCTTGTACTCAGGCTCTGCCTCGGTGGGTGCTTCAGTGGGTGCCTCAGTAGGTGCCTCAGTGGGAGCCTGGGTAGGCGCCTCGGTAGGCTGGGTCTTCTCGCCGCAAGCAGCCAGAGAAAGCATCATCATTACTGCCATCATCATTGCAAAAATCTTCTTCATTTTAATATCCTCCATTGTTTCCGGTCATTTGCCGGTGTTTTCCTGACACGACGCCAGATACCGGCCGGCCGTCTCGTCATATACGATTGTTATGGTGCTCTTCGTCTCTGCCGAACTGATCTCTATGTTGAACACTTCTCCATCCCCCATGGCCGGAAGAAGAACGCACAGTTCTCCGTCCATCTTCAGGATCAATTCACTGCAGGGCTCTGTCCAGAGCATTTCGTTTACCAGGTAAACGGAAAGGGCATCACTGTCCGCTCTGAATGTGCTCACATCTGTGACACCAACTTGAAGGACAACAGCCTTTGCACTGTCTTCCTCCCCGTTTTCTTCTGCCGGGGCGATCCCATTGGAACCCGCCAGCAGCACATTCGGATCGGTCATATCTCCCGAATACACCTCAAGTACTGTCTCTTCGCTTCCCAACACACTTCCGTTTTCTGACATCACCACGACCCTTGGTGAAATACCCATTCTCATCTCGGTTCCCGGTTTTTCACCGATCAGCCCGCTCATACCGGCTCCCCCGGCCCATACGATCAGGCAGATCACCGCTGCCGCAAACACTGTGGCTGCCGGCATCCGGATCTCTTTCCACCATCGGTTTCGTCTGACGCTTCGCGCCTCCTGTTCTGCCAGAACATTTGCTTCAATGCGCTCCTTAAGCCCCTTCGGAGCGGTAATCTTATGATACGCATCGATCGTATTTTTATTCAATCTTGCTACAGCTCCCTTCCAAGACTTGCTTTCAGCTGTTCTCTGCCCCTTGACAGGCGCATTTTCACAGCCGAAGGAGTAAGTTTACAAAGCTCTGCCACCTGAGCTATCGGATATTCCTCCAAGTAATGAAGGATCATCACGATGCGGTACTTTTCCGGCAATCCATAGATCGCGGTGAGCACCTGCGACTCTTCGTGTTCGATCCCCTCGGCGGCCAGTGTTTCCTCCACCTCTGACAGTGGTACGGCTGTGCGGATCTTATTGCGGCGAAGCAAATCCTTGCAGCGATTGACCGCCACCCGAATAAACCATGCTTTTTCATGGTCTTCGTCTGCAAATGTGGGTTGTTTTCGATAATAAATCAAAAACACATCCTGCACCGCATCCTCCGCATCCTCTTTCTGAAGCAGAATGGAATAACAGAGACGATACAGCATATCAGTGTACCGTTCAAACACAGCTTAACTCCTTTCACTCTATACACGCACAAGAATTGGCCAAGGTCACAAAATCAAAAAAAATTTTCAAAAAAGTTTTTTTAACGCAAAATACGACTTATATCATACGATACCATGGTTTCGTTATTTTTGCAAGGCACACGAACTGTTTTCTCAAATAATTAATCATCGGTAATTAATCTCTCCAAAAAGTCTTTACTGTCTGTATCCTCCTGTAATATAATCGAAGCATAGCAAGACACTGGCCAATTTCCATTTTCATCCATCATTCACTGCCACACAGGAGGTCGCCATGCACAGAACCGAACGTTTCAGCCTTTTCATTATCTTTATCCTGTTTCTTTTTACTGTCTTTACCACAGGCTGCAGCCAATCTCTGACCACTGAAGGAAGTTCCACGGAAATTCCCACAAATGCCACACAGGAAGTTTCCTCTGAAGATCCTGTCACTGAGGAACCTTCCACCGAGCCTTCTGCCAAAGAACCCTCCGAAGAGGAGATGCCCCCAGAGGATACCGAGGTGAACTATGAGGTTCGGCTGAACGCCCATCGGGGCTACCGCATGGCCGGTCCCGACAACTCCTTCCCCTCTTTCCGGGCTGCCGGCGAACTGGGCTTTTGGGCCATTGAGGCTGATGTCCATGAAACTGCCGACGGTCATCTGGTCTGCATCCACGACAGCACCATCGACTCCACCTATAACGGTACCGGTGCGGTGGCCGACATGACCTTAGAGGAGCTGCGCACCTACCGGATCGATAATCCCGGCAAGGGGCCGGATCTGTCCACCTTCTCCGACGAGGATCTTCAGATCCCTTTGTTCTCCGACTATCTGAAGATCTGTAAGGAGTACGGCTGTCTTCCCTTTATCGAAATCAAGGTAAACCTCAAGGGAGACCAACTGTCCGCTCATATTCAAAAAGTGATTGATGAAGCCCTCGCCTGCGGTTTTACCGAGGACGAGTTTATGATCACCAGCATCAATATGCAGCACCTTCGCGCTGCCCGTAAATTAAATGACCGAATTATTGTCCACAAATGTATCGCCGAGATCAGTGACATCCAGCTTATGGACAATTTAAATACGGCTAAGGACGGAGAACCGCCCAGAGCCGGAATTGCCATCAATATTCAAAAGCTGCACATCGAAGAGAACTATGATCTGGCTGAATATGCCGTGAATCTGGCCCGCAAGAAAGGACTTCTGGTCTGTCTGCGGGGCGCCAACGACGATGCTCAGATGCAGGCCATGATCGATCTGCAGTTGGATTATATTGCAACGGATACCTATACGCCGGAGATGATCGGGGAACGATTCTCCATTGAGTGATTCTTCTGCCGTCTCCGCCGTAACAAACAAATGATCTTTACCCAGTTTGCAGATCGGCGTATGGCGGATCGTTTTTGTACTCACGGTATCCGTCACGATTTGTGGTGCTGTACTTCAGCACTTGGTATTCCGGACAGATAATGCAGGCTTATATTAGATGCGCAAAAAACACAAAAACGTGAAACCTTACAAAGATTTCAGTGGTATTTAAACTGTAAGGAATTTCAGTTGAAGGACTGTTCCTCTGCTGAAGGCCCTATTTCAATAAAATTCGACTTACAGAAAGGAGAATGTATATGCCTCAACCATTGAGTGATGGCTTTCTGCGCAACTGGTACGAACGCTTTTGTCAGGAACTGCGCATACACGCCAGCATTGACGTTAATCGACGGGAGGATCTGGGACGTGTCAAAAACTTCCCCATCGACCGTTGGCAGACCGATTTGTATGATAATGATAAAACTCTTGACTACGATGCGGTGTTCATTAAAATGCCCACCTATGCATTCATGCCCCACGACGGTCTAGAGTGCCTGACTCCTCCGCCGAATAACGGAGATCCTGCCGAGTATACCCAGTGGGTGCTTGATAATGTGCAGACGAACATAAGCCTGGATCACATCCGAAACCTCTACGCAATGTCTCAGGCCGGTACCCTGATGATCCACCGCCCCGATGGCGGAGAGCGAACCATGATGCAGGTGTACACCGACGATCTCGGCAACATCACCACCTCTCTTCCCTTTGATGAACTCGAGAGTGCGGCACCAACGCATGATCAAAAGCTGGGAGAGCAGCTGGCGAACTGGGCCGGTGCGCCGAAGTATGTGCCGCCTCTTAATCCTGCAGACTACGGCTTCCCCCCAAAGCCCGAAGTGCCGAAAAGACCGGAGAATATGAATCCCGGTTTCCTGTCGTGGTTGGGTCATCTCCTCGGCAGAAATACCGACTACACCAAGAAGAAGCAGTACAAGGAGGATCTGTTAGCATACCCCGAGAAGCTGAAAAAGTGGGAAAACACCATACAATCCCACGAAAATTATGGAGATTACCTCGAAGATAAGTCTGTGCGCGAGCAGTACGAGCAGGATATGAAGGCATACCAATCCAGCCCCCTCGGAATTCATTATGCAATTTCCGCCGGCTACCAGGGCTATGAAATGGATGAGAAGGCGCATGAACTTAAAAATTATCAGGATCTTGTGCGCCATACATCGCAGAAGCTGAAGGATGAGCACCTCAAAACGCCCCTGGGCGAAGTGACCAAGGGATTGTTTGATCTCCGGGACGAAATCAGCAAGCCAAAGGCCACAAAAAATGCCTTGCAGAATCTTTTGGCTGTAAATGCTGCTCCCGACCAGCAGTTGGAAGAATGGCACAGGAAGGGTGTCATCGAGAAAGGTAAATTCAAGCCTGCTGCCACTGACTCGGTGAAAGGTTATCGGTTGCCGGAGATCCCCTTACATGAAGGAAAAAGAAGAAGTGCATGGTGGTTTGATACCTATTTCTTGACTTCCTTGATCAACCTCGGCGCGTTGACGGATGAGAATATCATCGGCACTCCTGCGCAGGAGAAATTCTCCAACATTCTGAAGGGTCTCTTTACCGTTGGTGTTCCCGGCAGCACGCCTCTGTTGGATTACCTCAATCCTGCCCGTGAAAAGGGTGCAGCAGCTTTCAAAGAGAGCCTCTGGGAAAAGAAGCACGACTCTGCCAGCCTTTTGTTGGGCAACGCTCTGCGCTTCCTGGACAAGGAAGTCTGCAATCAGACCAATCTGAATGACGAGCACACCTACCACACCCTCTACATCATAGATCAGATCCAGACCCTCCTTGAAAAGCGCCCCGAGCTGGCAAATAATCTGGGTCTGAACGAGCAGGAAATGCATCAGATTCAGGCGGATCGGGCAACGTTCCGCACGCTCCGTGCATCCAAGCTGGCTCAACAGGATCTGGTCGAGCACGCACTCGGCCGCAAGACCCTGACTCCGAAGGCACTGCAGCAGGCGGTTACCGACATTTGCTTTGCAAAACTCATCACCAAACTGACCGCCGAGGGCAACAAGATCGATTTGACCAATCCTCAAAGTGTAACAGCGGCAAAGCAGAAGGTGGCAGAACTGAGCGGTTCTGAAAAGGTCATTGCGATGGATCGAGAAGGTCTCGGTCGCTTGGCTCTGAACCCCTCCGATTTCCATCGTACCTTCTCTGTGAAAATCACACAGTTCGCAGAAAGTTTTGCAAAGGCTCCTCAGATGCAGAACCAACCGGAGAGGAACGCCGAACACAATCCCTCCGAAATCAATCCAATCAGCATCTGATCCCCCTCGCATCTTTTCTCCGATGCGTCGCATAACATCTTATACCAAAAACGGAAACAGCCCCGAAAGTCGTTTTGACTTTCGGGGCTTAGACGATCAAAAGCCTGCAATCAGACCGCTTTTACAACGGTCTGATCCGTCCATCCTCTCCAAATACATAGATCTGCTCTCGCTTAAAGCCCCATTCCTTGCCGATCTTGGCAATATGTGGCTCAAAGGTAAACGGCTTACCATGCCCACCCAACGTCTTCTTATTTCCCGGCTCCAGATAGATCCGGTCTCCCGGTTCATCCTCGATGGAATGGCCGAAATTTCCATGAAAATCCATGTTCTCAAATCCTTCCTCACTGAGGATGCGGCTCATATGCTCCGACACCTCCTCGTAGGTGGTCTCCGGGCGTACCCACTCCACCAGTTCCCGGTGAAGACGAAGTTCCATCTCATAGCCTTCCGCAAACTCATCACCGGTTGGGGCTTCCGGTTCTAATTTTCCATGTCCGTCCTCCATATAAATGGTTCGGGCATAATCTCCCCAACAGCCGTTTACAATGGGGCTGAAATCAAGGCTGACCAGATCATTTTCACCGAGGATCACTTCCTCGGAAGCACGATAATCCCTGCCGCTGACAGAGAGTTTACTGCGTCCTTTACCGGCCAATACCAGTGCGCCCACATTGTGATACCACCAGCCTTCGCTGCCCAAAACACTCATCTTCTCTTCTGCCAACGCCTTCACTTGAGCCTCGGACATGCCCGGTTTAATCTCTGCAGCCACCTGCTCCATGGCCTTGCGGGCCAATGACTGAGCCGGCTGATGCTTACCGGACAGACACCCATTATTATTTGCCAAACATTTCTCCATGGCTATCCTCCTCTGTGTGATGACGATTTTCACGTTTCCCTCACATCATACACGATTTCGGCACATCTGTCATCCTTTTCTGCAATTTCCTTGTTATTCCCCTGTTATTCGCAAGGTTCATATCATTTATTCCAAATTACAGCACGGATTTCATTGACTTTCCCAATCATCCATGGTAGTTTTAGAGTGGTATTTAGTTGACTGAATGAAATAAACCATAAACATACAATAGAATGGAGTACACCATGAGATACGTAGTTTCCGCAATGAGCATTGTCAATGATCTGCACTATGCAGACGGTAAAGAGGTTAAACAGGTTCTGGGCGGCGGCCTTTATATGCTGGGAGGCATCATGTCCTACACCCCCGAGGTGGCCTTCGTCACCGCAGCCGGACTTGATTTCGAAGAATTCCACGGTGATTTTTTTGCTCGCCACGGTCTTTCCACTGAGGGCGTTCACCGCACCCTGCCCCACACCCACTACACCACCCTGACTTATGAGCCCGATGCCAGCTGGACCGAGATTTCCAACTACGGCGCTACTTACGAGGCCGACAATGCATACAATACCATGGTCCACGGAGACTGGATCGCTCCCCTCTGTGACGTCCAGACAAAGGCGGTTTACACCGAGAGCGGCGCCGAGGAGCTGTTCTGGAATCCCGAGGAAGTAGCAAAGGTTCGCGAGGCGGCTCCCAATGCCAAGCTCATGTGGGAGGTATGCCATTACAATATCTTCAATCCTGCTCAGAAGCCGTTGGTTGCTCCTGCTCTCAAGCAGGTGGATCTGTTTTCCGTAAACTTGCGGGAGGCCAGAGAACTGTTCGATGTCACCGACGAGCGTGACGTGATCAAAGCCATCCAGGACACCGGAAAGTCCTGCTTCCTGCGCATGGGTGTGAAGGGTTCCTGCGTGGTGATCCCCGGCGAAGAGCCCGTGTTCGTTCCCAGCGTAGGCTTGGAGCGCACCGTAGACCCCACCGGCTGCGGCAACTGCTCCACCGCCGCTTCCACCGTAGGCTTTGCCGAGGGCTGGAGTCCCGCACGGATCGCCGCCTTCGCCAACGTAGCTGCCGATTACAACGCACTGCAGCTTGGTCCTCACCCCCACTACTCCGATGAGGTGAGAGCACAGATTCGGAAGGATACGGATGAGCTGGAGAAAAAGGCGAGATTGTTGTTTGAGTAAGATAATTGATGCATTATATGTAGAGAGGGTGTGGCAGTCACAATCGCCACACCCTCTCTATATGTCTTTCTATTCATTCACTTATGCACAATATGTTTCACAAAAAGAGCGATATGATCACTCACACCGCTCTCTGCATTCAACCTATATATGACTTACTTTCCGGAATCCTTCAGCTGTACATCATGTGCACCACCCTCTACGATAGACACTGCGGAAACCAGAGTGATCTTCGCCTTGTCACGCAGCTCAGGAAGACTCAGTGCTCCACAGTTACACATGGTGGAACGGATCTTTGCCAGCGTAACAGCCACACCGTCGGTCAGCTTTCCTGCGTAGGGAACGTAGGAATCTACACCCTCCTCGAAGCTCAGCTTAGCTGCACCGCCCATGTCGTAACGCTGCCAGTTTCTGGCACGGGCACTGCCCTCGCCCCAGTACTCCTTCATGTAGTTTCCGTTTACCAGTACCTTGCTGGTAGGGGACTCATCGAAGCGGGAGAAGTAACGGCCCAGCATGCAGAAGTCTGCACCCATAGCCAGTGCCAGAGTCATGTGATAATCATGTACAATACCGCCGTCTGCACAGATCGGTACGTAAATGCCGGTCTCCTCGAAGTATTTGTCTCTCTCTGCTGACACATCGATAACTGCAGTGGCCTGTCCACGTCCGATACCCTTGGTCTCACGGGTAATGCAGATGGAACCGCCGCCGATACCAACCTTGATAAAGTCCGCACCTGCCTTGGCAAGGAACATAAAGCCTTCACGGTCAACTACATTGCCGGCACCAACCTTCACATCCTCGCCGAAATTCTCGTGGATGTACTT
>JAFOFP010000221.1 GCA_017387285.1 Lachnospiraceae bacterium | reverse complement strand
CTGCAACGTTTTTATGCTAAATATAAATCTCGCATTGGGTGTTGCTATATCATTCATCCCCGCAATCTGAATGTTAAGGAGGATATCATTTGCATACCGCCTTACATGACGATTTGCTTGTAAAAAAGATGTGTAAATAAGAGAGTTAGAGATGTCGGATCGCAGACAGAGTTCTGTGATCCGGCATTTTGTAATTGTTAGGCCAAGGGCCTGTTTTCGGGGTTGAGTTTTTCGTGATCCGAAAAACGAGACTTTGAAAACAAATAAACCACCTGCTATGCAGGTGAGTCAGCATTGCTTTAGCTTACAGGAAAAACCTCCTGTGATAAAATACATGTAGGTTCGCCAACCGCATGTAAAAAATCAAAGGAGGTTGTCACATGGACACCAACAGTTTATCACACACAAAATGGAATTGCAAATACCATATTGTATTTGCGTCGAAATATCGGAGAAAAGTAGCATACGGACAGATCAAGCAGGATATTGCAAATATTCTGAGCATGCTATGCAAGAGAAAGGATGTTCACATCGTGGAGGCAGAAGTACGTCCAGATCATATCCATATGTTGGTAGAAATCCCGCCGAGTATAAGTGTATCGAGTTTTGTGGGATATCTTAAGGGCAAGAGTACGCTTATGATCTTCGAGAGACATGCGAACTTAAAATACAAGTATGGAAATCGCCATTTTTGGTGTAGGGGATACTATGTAGATACTGTAGGAAAGAATGCGAAAAAGATACAGGAGTATATCCAGACTCAATTAAAAGAGGACTGGGAATACGACCAGATGTCATTAAAAGAGTATATTGACCCGTTTACGGGTGAGCCGGTAAAGCAAAACAAATGAAAAGAGTCCTTTAGGGCTCAGTAGGTAAATGATGTTGCGGCTGGCGAACTTTTCGACGAGTCTTTAGACTCCAGAGCCGGCGACAGGCCCTTATAGGGCCAGAACAAACCACCGGCTAAGCCGGTGGTTATGATTTTCTACTTAAATGTCAGCGCATGCCCAAACGTCCTTCCATAAGCCTTTGCAGAGATTTAAGACATATTTTTCACAAAAATACACGTTTAAGACTAGATAATAGAAATATTATGTGCTATACTTAAACTTGAACTAATTGTAGGCTTGATTTGTTTGTCCTTTTACAAAAGACAGATGAAGAAAAGGCTCGGAAAACACTTTATAAGGAAGGTGAGCAATTGGAGAACTATACCAAGTATAAGCTGAAAGGAAGCGACGAACTGACATCCTTACTGGCCGATAAGGATAACCTGTTCGTTATTGCTTGTAACAAGTGCTTCAAGGAATTTGAGACCGTAGACGAGCCGGATCTGGGCGAGTTTGAGAAGCTTGCTTCTGAACTTGGAAAGACCGTTACCGGTACCGCTAAGGTTGATTTTGTGTGCAATAAGACTCAGACCGAGAAGAAACTCACTGATCTGATTCCCGAGGGAACCGATCATGTTGTAGTGATCTCCTGCGGACTGGGTATTCAGACCGTTGCGGATCTGACAGGAAAATCTGTAGTTGCGGCCAGCAATTCACTGAATTATACCGGTCATCACGGCATGGCACTGACGAAGAAGTCCTGTGATGCCTGCGCTCAGTGTTATCTGAACGTGACCGGCGGTATCTGCCCCATCGTTGACTGTTCCAAGAGTCTGGTTAACGGTCAGTGCGGCGGTGCAAAGAACGGCAAGTGCGAAGTGGATCCTGAGAAGGATTGTGCATGGGAGAAGATCTATCAGAGACTGGCTAAGCAGGGCCGTCTGGAGGAGTTCTTAAATCAGCCCGTACAGCTTCGTGATTATTCCAAGGTTAACTTTAAGGTTATCAATGATTATGTAAAGGCGATCCGCGAAGAGAGATTCGAGGGATACTACGGCGGTATCCATCCCTCAGAGCGCAAGGAATTCAGCGAGCATATCGATCTGGTGAGATTCCCCGAGCCTAAGACCGCGGTTATTCCTCTGTCCATGCACGCAGGTGCACCGGCTAACCCTATCGTTGAGGTTGGCGATACCGTTAAGGTTGGTCAGAAGATCGGTGAGGCAGCAGGCTTCATCAGCGCTCCTGTACATTCCAGCGTAAGCGGTACTGTCGTTGCTATCGAGAATCGTCCTCATTCCACCAGAGGTATGTGCCTGTCCGTTGTGATCGAGTCCGACGGCAAGGGTACTCTCCACGAGTCCGTACAGCCCAAGAAGAGTCTTGAGGAGCTTACCCCCGACGAGATCATCGAGATCGTTAAGGAGAGCGGTATCGTTGGTATGGGTGGAGCAGGATTCCCTACTTTTGTTAAGTTAAAACCTGCACAGCCCGTAGATACCATTCTGCTCAACGGCTGTGAGTGTGAGCCTCTGCTGACTGCCGACCACAGACTGCTTCTGGCTTACGCTGATGACATCGTATTCGGTCTGCAGGCGATGTTAAAGGCTACCGGCGCTGAGAAGGGTATCATTGTTATCGAGGATAACAAGGCTGATGCCATCGAGATCATGGAAGCCAAGGTTGCTGATATTGAAAATATTGAAGTTTGTGTTGCCAAGACCAAGTATCCTCAGGGTGCTGAGAAGATGCTGATCAAGCGTGTTCTGAAGAGACAGGTTCCCAGCGGCGGACTTCCCGCACACGTTGGCGTTGTTGTGGGCAACGTGAGCACCACCAAGGCCATCGCTGATGCCATCAAGACCGGTATGCCTCTGATCGAGCGTATCGTTACCGTTACCGGTGAGCGCGTAAAGAACCCCGGCAACTTCATCGTAAAGATCGGTACCAGCGCGAAGGAACTGATCGACTACTGCGGCGGCACCGTTGGCGACAAGGAGATCACCTTCAAGGCCGGCGGTCCTATGATGGGCTTTGTTCTTCCCGATATCGATGTTCCCGTGATGAAGGGATCCAACGGCTTTATTGCCATCGATACCGATCACACCGAGGAGCAGGCTTGTATCAAGTGCGGTCGTTGTGTAGATGTATGTCCTATGGAGCTGTCCCCTCTGTACTTTGCAAAGTATGCTGACGAGGGCAACTGGCAGGGCATGCTGGATATGAAGGTAAGAGATTGTATGGAGTGCAGATGCTGCGAATACATCTGTTCTTCCAAGATTCCGTTGATCAGCAAGATCAGAGCCGGAAAAAAAGCGATTATGGAGATGAAGTGATATGTTAATTACCCAATTAAAATCTAAGGAAACTATCGTATCACTGGTAAACAATAAAGCATTTATCATTAATTGCCAGGGATGCAAGGAAGTCAGCTTCCCCGAGAAAGAGGCCAAGGAGCTCCAGAAGGAGCTGGTGGCTGACGGTAAGGTGACCGGAATCATTACCACCGACTACATATGCAATCCGAAAAATATGATGCTGCGTCTTCAGCCTTACATGGCTGAGATCGAGGCTGCTGATACCATTCTGGTATTCTCCTGCGGCGTTGGTGTTCAGACTGTGGCTGAGTATTTCGAGGAGAAAAAGGTGTGCGCTTGCTGCGACACCATCGAGCTTCCCGGATATCAGGGTGTTACTCCCCTTGAGCACGACTGTGATCAGTGCGGCGAGTGCTATCTGAATCTGACCGGCGGTATCTGCCCCATCACTGCCTGCTCCAAGAGCCTGGTTAACGGCCAGTGCGGCGGTTCCAAGAACGGCAAGTGTGAAGTGGACCCCAACATGGAGTGTGGCTGGGAGCGTATCTACAGACGTCTGGAAAAGCTGGGCCGTCTGGATCTGATCAAGTGTCCCACTCAGGTGCGTAACTACGCAACCGACGATGAGGTAAAGTAAAACAATTACACTGAATAATACAAATTTTAATGTCTAGGAGCGAAGAATAATGAAAATTACTGAGTTATTTAAGCAGGGTGAATTTGTAGTTTCTGCAGAAGTAGGACCGCCCAAGGGAGTAAATGTTGATCATCTGGTAGAGGAGGCAAAGACCTACCTCAGCGGAATCACCGCAGTTAACGTAACCGACAACCAGTCTTCCGTTATGCGTCTCGGTTCTCTGGCTACCTGTAAGGTGCTGAAGGATGCAGGCCTGACCCCCATTTATCAGCTGACCTGCCGTGACAGAAACCGTATCGCACTGCAGTCCGATCTGCTCAGCGCAGCTATGCTGGGTATCGAGAACGTTCTGTGTCTGACCGGTGACCACACCAAGATGGGTGACCATCCCCAGGCAAAGCCCGTATTCGATCTGGATTCTGTATCTCTGCTTCACACCATCAAGCTGCTGGAAGAGGGCGTTGACCTGGGCGGCAACAAGCTGGTAGGCGAGCCTCCCAAGTTTGCAAAGGGTGCTGTTGTTTCTCCTTGCAGCGATTCCGTTGATGCACAGCTGGCAAAGATGGAGCGTAAGGTAGCAGCAGGTGCTGAGTACTTCCAGACTCAGGCTGTTTACGAGCCCGAGAAGTTCATCCAGTTCATGGAGAAGGCTAAACAGTTCGGCGTTCCCGTACAGCTGGGTATCGTTATCCCTAAGTCCGCTGGTATGGCTAAGTTCATGAACGACAACGTAGCAGGTATCCACGTTCCCGATGAGATGCTTGCTGAGCTGAGAGCAGACAAGGAAAAGACCAAGGCCGGTATCACCGGTATCGAGATCGCTGCTCGTATCATTAAGGAGTGTAAGCCTTACTGCCAGGGTGTACATATCATGGCACTGGGCTGGGAGTCCAAGGTTCCCGCACTGCTTGAGTTGGCTGGTCTGTAATTGACTGAGCAGTCATAGTAAAATAGGTTATATGAGTGAAATTACCGCCGGCAGGGTGACCTGCCGGCGGTGTTTTGTAAAAAACAAATGGAAATTACTGATTTGCTGGGACTTGCATTTCTCTGCGTTTGATAGTATAATTATTCTAGTTTAGTATGCTTAAACAGAGATATCAGTCTCAAGGAGGATTTTAACATGATCAATTGGAATAATCTGGATACACTGGCTTCCTACAAGGAGCTTTCCGAGGTAAAGCCCGTTAATCTGGTGGAGGCGATGACCGGTGAGAACGGTGCAGATCGCGTAAAGAAATACAGTGTTCCCATGGCAGAGGGTATGGTTTACAACTTCGGTGCGAAGTCTGTGGACGATGAGATTCTGGGTGCGCTGGCAAAGCTGGCTGAGGAGGCTCAGCTGGTAGAGAAGTTTGAGGCACTTTATAACGGAGCGGTGATCAACACCGGCGAGAAGCGTCTGGTGCTCCATCATCTGACTCGCGGACAGCTGGGCAAGGATGTTGTGGCAGAGGGCGTAAACAAGCGGGAGTTTTATGTGGCTCAGCAGCAGAAGGCAGCTGACTTTGCAAATAAGGTACATGCAGGTGAGATCGTAAATGAGGCAGGCGAGAAGTTCACCACCGTTGTGCAGGTTGGTATCGGCGGCAGTGACCTTGGTCCCCGTGCGATCTATCTGGCACTGGAGAACTGGGCAAAGGTTCAGGGTACCTTGAAGATGAAGGCTGAGTTTATCAGCAACGTTGATCCCGACGATGCAGCAGCCGTTCTGAACAATATCGATCTGGCTCGTTCCCTGTTTATCGTAGTATCCAAGTCCGGTACTACGCTGGAGACCCTGACCAATGAGTCTTTTGTGAGAGATGCACTGACCAAGGCAGGCCTGGACGCTTCCAAGCACATGCTGGCGGTTACCAGTGAGACCTCTCCTCTGGCAAAGAGCACCGATTATCTGGCTGCATTCTTCATGGATGATTTCATCGGTGGTCGTTATTCCTCCTGTTCCGCAGTAGGCGGAGCGATCCTGTCTCTGGCATTTGGTCCCGAGGTATTTGCTCGCTTCCTGAAGGGCGCAGGTGCTCAGGATGAACTGGCAAAGAACAAGGATATTATGGCGAACCCTTCCATGCTGGATGCACTGATCGGCGTTTACGAGCGCAACGTTCTGGGATATCCCGAGACTGCAGTTCTGCCTTACTCCCAGGCGCTGAGCCGTTTCCCCGCTCATCTGCAGCAGTTGGACATGGAATCCAACGGTAAGTCCGTAAACCGCGACGGTGAGCCTGTGAACTATGTGACCGGCCCCATCATCTTCGGTGAGCCCGGAACCAACGGACAGCATTCCTTCTATCAGTTGCTGCACCAGGGAACCGATATCGTTCCTCTGCAGTTTGTTGGATATAAGAAAAATCAGATGGACACCGACGTGGTGATCCAGGGCAGCACCAGCCAGCAGAAGCTGTGCGCAAACGTTGCAGCTCAGATTGTAGCATTTGCATGTGGTAAGGCTGATGACAACCGCAACAAGAATTTCGAGGGAGGTCGTCCTTCCAGCATTATTATCGGTGAGCAGGTAAATCCTGAGTCTTTGGGTGCACTGTTGGCACACTTCGAGAATAAGGTTATGTTCCAGGGATTTGTATGGAATGTAAACAGCTTTGACCAGGAGGGTGTACAGTTGGGTAAGGTACTGGCGAAGAGAGTACTGGCTCATGAGACCGACGGAGCACTGAAGGTTTACAGCGATCTGCTGGAGATTTGATGATACAACGACAGAGGATTTGAGATGAAGATCGTGTTTGTGCGTCATGGGCATCCGAATTATCATGAAGACTGCCTGACTGAGCTGGGACATCTGCAGGCGGAGGCGGCTGCTCGGCGTTTAGAATCGGAAGGGATTGAGGAAATCTATTCATCCACCCGTGGGAGAGCGTTGGAAACGGCACAGTATACCGCAGAAAAGATCGGCATTTCCACCATCGTTCCCTGTGAATTCATGAGAGAAATCAAGTGGGGGAGCAGGGATGGCTCGGAAATTTACATGAAGGGACTTCCTTGGGAAGTGGCGAAAGATATGGTCCGGTCCGGTCAGAGCCTCATGGCGGAGGATTGGACGGACAGAGAGCCTTTCCGGAACAATTATGTGGGAGATACCAGCCAAGCCTGTGCAGATGGTTTTGATGCGCTTCTTGAGTCTTTGGGCTATCGGCGTGAAGGAGAATTCTATCGGGTGCAGAAAAACACGGAGAAGACCATCGCCATGTTCAGCCATGCGGGGGCATCCAGCGCAGTGTTGGGGCGTATGTTCAACTTGCCCTTTCCTTTTCTGTGCGGATCCATGGGACCTGATTTTACTTCGGTGACCATTGTTGAACTCTCCGGAGAGGACGGAAGTCTGGTGACACCTAAAATGGAGCTGTTCAATGATGCGAGACACATTCGGGGATTATCTGTCGATTCCTAAAGCGGAGAACACTTCCGGTAAAAAGGAGTGGGCATACCAATCTCTGGAGAAATGGATATAGTCGTCCGGTGCCAGACACTCGTCACCGGTAAACAGATCCGTGATATCCAGATAGATGTATCCCTTTTCGGAACAGAGGGCGGCCAGTCCGCGGTTATATCGGAGGATATTTTCTTCCTGTCCCTCATAGTAATCCTTTTCGTGGACACTGGTGGAGAGGATAGACAGAATGACAATCTTGCTGTCAGGATTAATATTGTGATAAAGGTCAATGATCGCCTCGTAGTTTGCAATAAACTGCGGGGCGAGTTTTTGTTCGGGGTCGCTCTGTACATCGTTGATCCCATACCAGAAAATAGCCAGATCACGATCAGCAGCAGCGGCGGCCTGTGCATTTTGCTTGGCACTGTCCTGGGTCAGTTCGCCGCCCCAGGTGGCAAACACCGATGAGGAGGGAATCAGATTAAACTCATACCTTCCGCCGGTGGCCATGGTCAAGGTACGGGAATCACCGATGAAAGCAACATCGTCAATGGTCAGCAGGGCTTCCGTGGGAGCCTCTGTGGGAGGTTCGGTTTCAGGAGTGGTTGAGACCTCTGTGGATGGCTCGGTAACCGGTTCTGTCGGTGGCTGAGTGGAAGGTTCCGTAACCGGTTCTGTCACAGGTTCCGTGGGTATCTCTGTGGGAGGTTCTGTTGCAGCTTCTGTGACAGGAGGTGTCTGCAGTTCTGTGGAGGGAGCTGTGGATGCCGCCGGGGTTGATTCTATCTGAGAGGGGGATTCACCGGTGAGGAATTGGATGATGATATCTTCAAAGGTGAAAGGATCGTCCTCCGATTTATGACCACAACCGGAGAGCGAGAAAATTGCAACTGAGAAGATCAACAGGTAAGTACATAGTGGGTTAATTTTCTTAATCATAGAGATTTCCTCACAAGGATTTTACTAAGAGTATTGTCATGGCAGAATGTTCTGCGTTACTGTTCATTTTTCAGCACCGGAACGAGACAGCTGTCCGCCGCCAGTGTGTTTGCATTGTAAAGGAAGAGCACATCGGTGTACCCCGCACTGAGCATTTCCATATCCAGATCGTCATAGTAATATCGGGCATCGATGATGGTGATCTGAGCGAAGTCCGGGATCAGGAAGGGAATCAGGCAGTTTGCGTAGGAGTCCTTGAAGATCAACAGCTTGCGGTTTGTATCCTGTGCCGTCCGAATGGTCAGCTTGGGATAATTGCCGCCGAAAAAGATCTGATAGGGATCGGTACTATCCAGATACTCGGGACAATAAACGGAGGCGGTCATTCGCTTCTCTGTATCATAGGTCAAAGTGTAGAGGGGGTCCTCTGTGGGCTGATAGACTTTGATGGAGTCATATCGCTCAGCCGGAAAACCGCTGGCCGAGATCAGAGAGCCGGAGAAGGTATTGCACACAACGCCGGGAGAATAGGAAAGATTGCTGTCCAAATGCATTGCCTTGTAAAGCTCCTGCCATGCCAGATAAGCAGCATCGGTGGTCCAATGATGGTCGGTGTGGTAGTAAAGCTCGGTCAGTCCTTTGTTTGCGGTGAACGTCTCCCGCACATCCACTGGGGTGCTCACCGAAGATACATCGGCAAACAGTCGATCCAGATACAGATTCTGATCATCTGTCAGTACGGATTTGGGAAGTGACTGTTCCATCACAGAGATGGCAGTGGGAGCAACACAAACATAAAGATCAACGTCTGGGAATCGGGCGGCGAAGTCCTTGATGGCATCGGTTTGGCCGGAGATTGCCGATTCAGAGGGCATAGTAAAGGACTCCATCAGGGAACCGTCCTCACAGCGGTACACATCCTGTGAACGGATAGCACCCAGACCAATACTTAATTTAGCTTTTGTCTGCATTAACCGGTCGCGAATGGGGAATTGGTCAGCCGTCCAGTCCTCCATTCCATCCATAAATGAGCCGTCGGCCAGAGCGGACAGGGAGAGGTGAGGGAACTTGGCCAGAGACCGTTTCTCCGAAACGGAGTAGTCCTGATCCGGCAGGCATACATTGAGGATGGCGAGACCAAATATCAGCACCACAAACAAACCGCCGAAGAACCGGTAGTATTTGCGTAATATTCGTTTGAAGGATTTTCTTGTACGTTTTTCCATAAATTCGGAACCTCATATAAGTCAGAATATCAATTGTTTGCCCCAAGAAGGCTGTTTGGTCAGAAACGGAAGTAGAGGAAGGGATTATAATTCTGAACCACCAGGTACATGATGGCCAGAGCCAGCAAGGCCAGATAAATCAAGGTGAGAATAATTCTTCCCCAACCGGATCTGAGCAGTCGATCCCGAAGAAGCCCCGGCAGCGGTGTGGCGAATACGGCACAGATCAGCAGAGTCCTCCAACCGGTGGACAGATAGTAGCGGGCCGCTTGATCGAAGAAAACATGGCCGGTGGGAATGGAGGATACAAGGGATGCTCCTACAGTCGATACAGCCGGAGTGGTTATGCCGAACATTGCGCCCAAGATGGTCACACTCTGTCCCAGACTTTCACCGGAAAAGAATACCCAGCCGATGATGACCAGGACCGTAGT
>JAFOFP010000220.1 GCA_017387285.1 Lachnospiraceae bacterium | reverse complement strand
TCAACGCGGGGAAATGGAGACTGCCTTTGAATCTGCAGCATTTTCCCTCAGTAGCGGCGCCATCAGCAAGGTGATCAACGGAGAAAATGGATACTATGTGATCAAATGCATCAATAACCATGAAAAAGAATTGACCGATGCACATCGCAAGGAGTTGATTGAAGAGTGGCGAAAGGATTTATTCCGACGTGAGTACGATGCCTTCGTCACTAAGCTTTATCTTAACTTTAATGACACGGCTTGGGACGACATTGATTTTGGCGCCGTTGTCCCTGAATATTCCTACAGTTTTTACTCCTGTTACGAGGAGTTTTTGAGCGGAAATGAATAAAAATTAATGTTTTTCCAAAAATACTTGCATATATATACATTATGTGGTAGAATTCACTGCATATTATTCATTTTGCTGTATATTGTTGCAAATGAATGCATCTCGACTGCAACTGTTTTTGACGATGTATTCAGCTAATGTGACAGAATAAATGACAAGAGAGAGGACTGACCCGATATGAAGAAAATCTTTATCGATGGAAGAGCAGGTACAACCGGACTTCGCATTGACGAACGACTGACCGGACGAAAGGATATTGAACTGATCACTCTCCCGGAAGAGTCCCGAAAAGATATTGATGCCCGACGCCATGCACTGAATTCCTGTGATGTCGCGTTTCTCTGTCTTCCGGATGCCGCTTCCGTAGAGTCGGTATCTCTGGTGGAAAATCCGGATGTGGTTCTGATCGATACGTCAACCGCGCACCGCACGAATCCCGCTTGGGCCTACGGTTTCCCCGAGCTTTCCGCTGCATTGAGTGAAAAGATCCGGGCATCCCATCGCATTGCGGTCCCCGGATGTCACGCCAGCGGATTTATCGCCTTGGTTTATCCACTGATTGAATCCGGACTTATTTCTCCCGACCTTGGACTGACTTGTCATTCCCTGACCGGATACAGCGGAGGCGGAAAGAATATGATCGCAGATTATGAAAAACCTTCAAGAGATGTACTGTTGGATGCGCCCAGACAGTATGGCATTACCCAACAGCACAAGCATCTGAAGGAAATGAAGGCGATCACCGGGCTTACCCGTGAACCTATCTTTTGTCCCATTGTGGCACCTTTTTACAGCGGTATGGAAGTGACGGTTCCCCTGTTTGGCAAAGACCTGTTAAACGGTGCAGATATAGCTGCTATTAAAGAAATTTATCAAAAGAAGTACACCGGTCCTTTTGTTACATACAACGAAAGTATTTCTGAGGGCGGATTTATCTCGGCAGGTGCATTCTCCGGTCTGGATACCATGGAAATTACCGTGGAAGGAAACGAAGACCGCATTATCCTGATTGCCCGCTATGATAATCTGGGCAAAGGTGCTTCCGGTGCAGCGGTGGAATGTCTCAATCTGGTTCTGGGATGTGACCCGACGACAGGCCTTGCAGTAAAATAATCCGATCAAACAGATTTCACCCTTACCCAAATATTATCATTCATTATCATTTCAGACAGACAAAGGAGAGGACATCATGGAGATCATTAATGGCGGTGTTTGTGCCGCAGAAGGATTTGTAGCAAACGGAGTACACTGCGGTATCCGTAAAAATAAAACCAAAAGGGATCTGTCACTGATTTTCAGTGAGGTTCCTGCCAATGCGGCGTCAGTCTATACCACCAATCTGGTAAAGGGTGCACCTCTTACCGTGACCAAACAGCACCTCGCAGACGGTAAAGCTCAAGCGATCATCTGCAACAGCGGTAATGCAAACACCTGCAATGCAGACGGGATCGAGATTGCCGAGGGAATGTGTGAACTGGTAGCTGAGGCCATGGATATTAAAGCTGAAGATGTGGTTGTAGCGTCCACCGGCGTGATCGGACAGCCTCTTTCCTTGGATCCCATTATGGCAGGTATGGAAGAATTGACTGAGGGGCTTGGAAAGCACAGTGATCTTGCTGCCGAGGGCATAATGACCACCGATACCAGGATGAAGGAGATCGCAGTAAGCTTCGAAATCGATGGTGTGACCTGCAAAATCGGCGGTATTGCAAAGGGCTCAGGAATGATCCATCCCAATATGGCAACCATGCTTGTGTTTATCACCACAGATACAGCCATCAGCAGCGAAATGCTTCAGAAGGCCTTGAGCAGCGATATTCAGAGTACCTTTAATATGGTCAGCGTGGATGGAGACACCTCCACCAATGATATGGTTACTATTTTGGCTAACGGTATGGCCGGAAATAAAGAAATCGCTGCAGAAGGCGAGGCCTTCGATATCTTTATGAAGGCATTGAATACGGTTACTGTATATTTATGCCGGTGTATCGCCGGGGACGGAGAGGGTGCTACCAAACTGTTGGAATGTAATGTCAGCGGCGCTGGTGATCTGACCACCGCAAAGACAGTTGCCAAGTCCGTCATCTGTTCATCTCTGTTAAAAGCGGCCATGTTCGGTGCGGATGCCAACTGGGGACGTGTTCTCTGTGCCATCGGTTACAGTGGAGCCGACGTGGATGTACATAAAGTGGATGTCTCCTTCAAATCTGCAAAAGGAGAGATTACTGTCTGCATAAACGGTGCCGGAGTGGAGTTTTCTGAAGAACTGGCCAAAGAGATTTTGTTGGAGAAGGAAATTGAGATTCAGGTCGGATTAAATTCCGGAGATGCATCTGCCACTGCGTGGGGCTGTGATCTGACCTATGATTATGTAAAGATCAATGGAGATTACCGTACCTGATTCCTTTTCTGAACCGTAGTTAAATCATTTGCAGAACATACAAGAGGTATATATGATGGAAATTACAAATAACCAGCGTGCGGAAGTCCTTGTCCGCGCATTGCCCTATATCCAGGAATACAAAGACAAGATCGTTGTGGTCAAATATGGCGGAAATGCCATGATCAACGAGGAACTCAAAGAAGCTGTTATGGGTGATATCGTTTTACTCTCCCTCATCGGCATCAAGGTGGTTCTGGTTCACGGCGGCGGCCCCGAGATCACTGATATGTTGAAAAAGATCGGCAAAGAGAGCAGGTTTGTTGACGGACTTCGCGTTACCGACAAGGAGGCAGTGGATATTGTACAGATGGTTTTAGCCGGAAAGCTTAACAAGAATCTGGTCAACTCCCTTCAGCTTAAAGGCGGTAAAGCCATTGGACTTTCCGGTATGGACGGTCATATGATCAAAGCCAAGCAGATGAAGCCTGAGTTGGAGTTTGTCGGTGAAGTCACCGAAATCAACATTCAACCCATCCTCGACGTGCTTGAGATGGGATATATTCCTGTCATTTCTACCGTTGGTGTGGATGATCAGGGAAATGTATACAATATCAATGCCGATACTGCGGCCTCCCGGATTGCCGGCACCTTAAAAGCAGAGAGCTTGATTTCCATGACGGATATTGCCGGACTTTTGGAGGACAAGGATGATCCTTCCACCCTGATCCCTGTGGTTTATGTCAGTGAGGTAGGAGATCTCGTTCGCAGAGGTATCATTTCCGGCGGTATGATCCCCAAGGTAGATTGCTGCATCGAAGCAATCCGACGCGGTGTAAAAAAAGTATTTATCATTGACGGACGGGTTCCCCATGCCCTTTTGGTGGAAATGATGACCGATGAGGGTATCGGAACCATGTTTGTGACAGGAAGCACTTTATAAGGGATTGAATCGATCCATAACTACTGCTAGGAGGCAGATCAGACATCATGAGCAGCGTAAAAGAACTTGACTGTACCTATATTGCCCATACCTATAATCGTTTTCCTGTGGAGATCGTGGATGGTAAGGGTTCCATTGTTACCGATGAGACAGGAAAAACTTATATTGATTTAAGCACAGGTATTGCCGTTAATACATTTGGACATGCAGACGAGGAATGGCAGAAGGCCGTGGCCGCGCAAATGGCAAAATTCCAGCATGTTTCCAATTTGTTTTATTCCGAACCATGTGCCAAACTGGCTCAAATGCTTTGTGCGAAAACAGGAATGAAAAAGGTATTCTTCTCCAATTCCGGCGCTGAAGCCAATGAGTGCGCCATTAAGGTTGCCCGCAAATATGCTGCACAGCATAAGGGGAGTGACTGTTACCACATCATTACCTTGAAAAACAGTTTCCACGGACGTACCATCACCACACTGGCCGCTACCGGTCAGAATGTGTTCCATCAGGATTTCCTGCCCCTTACCGATGGATTTCTGTATGCAGACCCTGCAGACCCTGATACCCTGATAAAGCTTACCGAGGAGTATCCGGTGGCGGCTATCATGTTTGAGACTGTACAGGGTGAGGGCGGTGTCCTTCCGCTGACAGAGCAGTTCGTAAACACCATGGTGCAGCTTGCCAAAGAGAAAGACATCCTTTTGATCTGTGATGAGGTACAGACAGGAAACGGACGTACCGGCAAGCTCTACGGTTATATGCATTTCGATATCACCCCGGATATTGTCAGCACAGCCAAAGGTCTGGGCGGCGGACTTCCTCTGGGAGCCACCATGCTTGGCGAAAAGGTAAAGGATATCTTAATTCCCGGAAGCCATGGTTCCACCTTCGGCGGCAATCCGGTCTGCTGCGCAGGTGCCATCAGTGTATTTTCCAGACTGACCGATGAATTGATGAGTGATGTTACAGAAAAGTCAGCGTATATCTTTGAAGCCCTAAAGGAT
>JAFOFP010000219.1 GCA_017387285.1 Lachnospiraceae bacterium | reverse complement strand
TGTTCCTGTCCAATCTGGGATTTAGTCTTATACTGTTCGTCGTGCTATTCCTTTCGGCTCCGGCGATTGCCTCTTTCTTCGGACAGCCGCAACTGGTGCCGCTCACGCGTGTGATGGGCAGCGTCATTCTGATAAATGCATTCGCCCTGATCCAGCGTACGCTTCTGGTCAAGAGGGTGGATTTCAAGACTCAGACCAAGATTTCCTTCATTGCTGCGATTGTCAGCGGAGCTGTAGGTATCGTGATGGCTCTCAATGGATTTGGTGTGTGGAGCCTTGTAGGACAGCAGATTTCCCGTCAGCTGATGAACAGCATATTCCTTTGGGTCTGGGCGAGGTGGTATCCTTCGTTGAAATTTTCCGTGCAGAGTTTCAGGGAGCTTTTCGGATTCGGATGGAAGCTTCTGGTTTCGGGACTGATAGACACGCTGTGGCGCGAGATGAATCAGGTGATTATAGGAAAGTTCTACAGCGCATCGACTCTGGGACAATATACCAGAGCGCAGCAGTTTACAAATATATTTTCGACAAATCTGACATCTGTGGTGCAGAGGGTTTCCTATCCTGTGCTGAGCGAGATAAGTGATGAAAAGGAGAGGATGAAGCTGGTGTATCAGAAGATCATAAAGGTGACCATGCTGGTGACTTTCTGCTGTATGCTGGGACTTGCCGCCATTGCCGAGCCGATGGTCGTGACCTTGATAGGGGAGCAATGGCTTCCGGCTGTGCCTCTGCTGCAGATCCTGTGTTTCCAGATGATGCTTTATCCGCTTCATGCGATAAATCTTAACATGCTGCAGGTGCAGGGGCGTTCGGATCTTTTCCTTAAGTTGGAGATAATCAAGAAGATAATCGGTACGGTGCCGCTTCTTCTGGGTATATTTATAAATATTTACTGGATGCTTTGGGGTAGCGTGGTGACCGGTTTCATTTCGTACTATCTCAATGCGTTCTATTCTGGTCGTTTCCTGGATTACAGCATTTGGCAGCAGGTGAGGGATATACTTCCGTCGTTCACTGTGGCATCGGTGATGGCGGCAGCAGTTTATGCTCTGTCGTTTGTTGAGGCGGTTCCGTTGGTTCTGCTGGCATCTCAGGTGCTTGCGGGTGTGGCGCTGGTTGTGGCTCTGTGCGAGATTTTCAGGGTAGAGGCCTATATGGAGATAAAGATTATAGTGATGTCTTATATAAATAAGTTCAGACATGGCAGATAAGCAGATTACGGTTACGGCTCCTTTATTGCCGGATCTTGAAGAATTCAATGTCCTTCTGAAGGAAATCTGGGATAGCCGATGGGTGACCAATAACGGCCGCTTCCATCAGCAGCTGGAGAAGGAACTTTGCGACTACCTTAAGGTGCCGTATATCAGCTTGTTCACAAACGGAACCCTGCCGCTTCTTACAGCACTTCAGGCGTTGGATATACGTGGCGAGGTGATTACGACGCCATATAGTTTTGTGGCGACTACCCACAGCATATGGTGGAACGGATGCACTCCGGTCTTTGTCGACATCGATCCGTCGACTGGAAATATTGATCCGTCGAAGATCGAGGCCGCCATCACTCCTCGTACAACAGCGATCATGCCTGTTCATGTCTACGGTTTAGTTTGTTAATAATATAGTAATGCTTTGCTTCGTTTTTATTAGTTAATGTGCTTACGGTGTGCAAAGATACATATTTTTCCTCAATCCTCCAAGCTTTGGGGGCGATTTCTTTCGGGCTTCTCCCCTCCCATCGAGGAGGGGCTGGGGGGCTGTATCTTCTCAGCCGCCGGGGTTTTTGTATTGGTGACAGAGGTAGTATAAACTATAGTGGAACACCCATCCGCAATGCTGGCAGCGGCTGATAACCGTAGATGCTCATCGCCGCCTTCTTGGTGTAGACTGTGTCCCTCGGCAGCTGGCCTGCAACTGTTGTCTGCTGGCCCTTATCCGTTCCCGTGCAGCCTGCGGTCACAACTGCAACGGCTGTCATCACTATATATAGAATATAAATATGATTGATGTCACGCTATTGTGGGCGGAGCCAGATGATTTGGCCTGCGGACTTGT
>JAFOFP010000218.1 GCA_017387285.1 Lachnospiraceae bacterium | reverse complement strand
TTTGATTTTGGGCGTTCGCCCACTGTTCCCGGGAAAGCAAAGTATATGGTAAGCAGGTGATAGGTATGATTGTCTGAGAGAAATGAAGAAAACCGTAATTCCTCATTGACAAGACAGGAATTATGAGGTATATTATCGATAGAACATTTGTTCGCTAAACGGGCGGAGGTAAGTTATGGTTAAAGAAGAAAAATTAAAAGCATTGGATGCTGCACTGGTTCAGATTGAGAAAAATTTCGGCAAGGGCTCTGTGATGAAGCTGGGCGATTCCAACGCAAATATGAATATTGAGGTGGTACCCACCGGTTCCCTGAGTCTTGACCTTGCACTAGGTTTGGGTGGGGTGCCTAAGGGACGTATTATTGAGATTTACGGGCCTGAGTCCAGTGGTAAGACCACCGTGGCTCTGCATATGGTCGCAGAGGTACAGAAGAGAGACGGCATCGCAGGCTTTATTGATGCAGAGCATGCGTTGGATCCCGCCTATGCGAAAAAGATCGGTGTGGACATCGAAAATCTCTATATCTCCCAGCCGGATAACGGTGAGCAGGCTCTGGAGATCGCAGAGACGATGGTTCGCTCCGGCGCTATGGATATTGTGATCATTGACTCCGTAGCTGCGCTGGTTCCCAAGGCAGAGATCGATGGTGAGATGGGTGAGAGCCATGTGGGACAGCAGGCACGACTGATGTCTCAGGCCTTGAGAAAGCTGACCGCCATCATCAGTAAGTCCAACTGTGTGGTGATCTTCATCAATCAGCTCCGTGAGAAGATCGGTGTGATGTACGGAAACCCCGAGACTACCACCGGTGGCCGTGCACTGAAGTTCTATTCCTCGGTACGTCTCGACGTCCGCAGAGTGGAGACGCTGAAGCAGGGCGGTGAGATGGTGGGTAACCATGTTCGTGTAAAGGTCGTAAAAAACAAGGTGGCTCCTCCCTTTAAGGAGGCAGAGTTTGATATTATGTTCGGCAAGGGCATCTCCAAGGAGGGAGATATTCTTGATCTGGCAGTAAAGATCGGTGCCGTGGATAAGAGCGGCGCATGGTATTCGTACAACGGAGATAAGATCGGACAGGGACGGGAGAATGCGAAGCTGTTCCTGCAGGGTCATCCGGACATTTGTGACCTGTTGGATGCTCAGGTCAGAGAGTATTATGGACTCGGTGGGGCAGTTTTGCCAGTTCAGTAATCGATGGTTTGTGGGTTTTTACGAAAATTCAGTTCTTAGGCAGATACTACTTGACAAGAACACCAAAAAAGATTAAAATTTTACTGTTGTATGCTCGTACAATGAAAACTAAATAGAAGGAGGTGCTCCTGTTGGTAGAATGTATAATTGCTGCAGTGGTGTCTGCAGTTGTTGTTGCTCCCATCTCCTGGTTTGTTGCTGTTGCTTACCGTAAGCGCGTTTATGAAGCTAAGATCGGTAAAGCTGAGGAAAAATCAAGGGAAATCATAGATGAAGCACTGAAAGTTGCCGAGACTAAGAAGAGAGAAGCTCTTTTGGAGGCGAAGGAAGAGTCCATTAAGACTAAGAATGAGCTGGAAAAAGAAACGAGAGAGCGGAGAGCAGAACTTCAACGTTATGAGCGCAGAGTTTTAAACAAAGAAGAGAACGTAGAGAAAAAGTCTGAAGCACTGGAAAAGAAGGAAGCCAGCCTGGCATCCAAGGAGGACAGTCTCAACAAGAAACACAAAGAGGTTGAGGCACTGTACGCTAAGGAAATTCAGGAACTGGAAAAAATTTCAGGGTATACCTCCGAACAGGCAAAAGAATACCTGCTGAAAACGGTCGAAGACGATGTTAAGCATGACACCGCAAAGATGATCAAGGAAATGGAGACCAGAGCGAAGGAAGAGGCCGGAAAGAAGGCCAAAGAGTACATCGTAACCGCGATCCAGAAGTGTGCAGCCGATCATGTAGCTGAAGCTACGATCTCTGTTGTACAGTTGCCCAATGATGAGATGAAGGGTAGAATCATCGGACGTGAGGGACGTAACATCCGTACATTGGAGACAATGACCGGTGTTGATCTGATCATCGATGATACCCCCGAGGCAGTAATCTTATCCGGATTTGATCCGATCCGCCGTGAGGTTGCCAGAATTGCGCTGGAGAAGCTTATTCTGGATGGCCGTATCCATCCTGCTCGTATTGAGGAGATGGTGGAGAAGGCACAGCGTGAGGTGGAGATGGTGATCCGTGAGGAAGGCGAGTCTGCACTTCTTGAGGTTGGCGTTCATGGTATTCACCCCGAGTTGGTTCGTTTGCTGGGCCGGATGCGTTTCCGTACCAGTTATGGACAGAATGCGCTGAAGCATTCCATCGAAGTTGCACATCTGTCCGGCTTACTTGCCGCAGAGATTGGTGCTGATGTGCGAATCGCTAAGCGTGCCGGTCTGTTACATGATATCGGTAAATCCGTTGACCACGAGGTGGAGGGTTCCCACATCCAGATTGGTGTTGATTTGTGCCGCAAGCATAAAGAGTCTGCGATTGTTATCAATGCAGTGGAGTCTCATCACGGTGACGTGGAGCCTCAGTCACTGGTTGCCTGTATCGTACAGGCTGCTGATGCGATTTCTGCAGCGAGACCCGGTGCACGTCGTGAGACCATTGAGACCTATACCAACCGTCTGAAGCAGTTGGAGGAGATTACAAACTCCTTCAAGGGTGTTGACAAATCTTTTGCAATTCAGGCTGGACGTGAAGTCCGTATTATGGTAGTACCTGAGCAGATTAACGACGATGCTATGGTATTACTGGCCAGAGATATTTCCAAACGCATTGAAAATGAGCTTGAGTATCCCGGTCAGATTAAGGTAAATGTGATCAGAGAATCACGAGTAACCGATTATGCAAAATAAACATTGATCAAAAGCCCCGGAAATTCCGGGGCTTTTGGTGTATCGAGAGGAAGGAGTACAGCGATGGAAGAGATTAAGCGGCTGAAACGAGAATTGAAATTCGAGGGATCTATTCTGAAATTTTATCAGGATACCATGCAGATCCCCAACGGAAATATTGCACTGTGGGATTTTATTGCTCATAAGGGGGCTGCGGCAGTGGTTCCTGTACTGCCGGACGGAAGATTGGTGATGGTTCGCCAGTATCGCAATGCGCTGGAGCGCTATACGTTGGAGCTTCCTGCAGGTGCGCTCAATGAGGCAGATGAGCCCAAAGATGTATGTGCTGCCAGAGAACTGGAGGAGGAGACCGGTTATCGGGCAGGAAAGCTCACGTGGTTGATTAATGTCAATACCACGGTAGCGTTTTGCAATGAGATCATCGGTATTTATTTGGCTACAGATTTGGAAAAGACCAGTCAGCATCTGGATGAAGATGAGTTTGTAGATGTGGTTTACTGTGAATTGCAGGAACTGCTGGATATGATCTATTCCGGTAAAATCACAGATGGAAAGACCATTGCAGGTATTTTGGCTTACGCACAGAAAAAGTGATTTTTTAACTCTCCCCCTCATATAGTTTATGGGAGTGGCCATGCTTTGGGAGGGGACTGGATGAAACGGATAACAGGGAGACAACGGATACTGGCGATATTTTGCGGTGGCGTGCTGTTTGGCACATTGTTGGCCAATCTGGTACCCAAGCTCTATCTGCCCACGGCGGCAGAGCTTCTGGGGGAGCTGGCTACCCTGTTAGAGGGTCCCACATCCGCCTACTCCGGTTATTTTCGTTATCTGTTAGGCATTCGTCTGATCCCCATTTTGGTTATCTGGATCTGCCTTCTGACCCCTTACGGCGGTGAGGGGTTGTGTGTGGCGGCTTTATGGTACGGAATCTGCTGTGGCGCAGTGATCAGCGGTGCAGTGCTGCTCTATGGGATTGCCGGAGTGCTGCTGTTTTTGACTGCTGTTTTTCCGCAGTATGTGTTTTATGTGCTGATCTTCATGCAGTTGATCGCAAAACATGAATTGAGGAAGAACCGAAGACATGGACAGCCATGGAGCTTCTCCGAGGAGGTTGGATTTTTGTTGGTGATCACGGTGCTGTTTTTGGCCGGTGTCCTTTTGGAAACCTATTTAAATCCGCTGATGTTAAGATTGGGCTTCTTGATGGTATAAAACGCCTCCGGGCTGCTTACATTGATAATGACAGCAGTTCAGAGGTTTTTATATTGGAAAAAAGATACAGATATCGTCCATTGATCGCATGGATATGTGTGAGTCTGATCATCCTGGGTGAAGGGTGGCTTACCTCCTCGGTGCAAGCGGCGATGGTTCAAACGGAGAACGATCAGTCAGAGTATGATCAAGCAGAGTATGATCAGGCAGAATATATACGAACGATAAGGCTGTCCAACGCGGAAGATACATTGCCGGACACGGCGGAATTGGATGAATTGGCGGTGGTAACCTCGGTGCAGACAGCCGGCAAGGAGGGTGAGGCCGTGGTCGGCGATGAAGTGGCCGAGGTGGGGATGGAGTTTGGCTTGACGGCCCGGTCTGCTGTGCTGATGGAGGCATCCACCGGAACGGTGATCTACGAATTAAATGGGGATGAACAACTGAGTCCTGCCAGTATCACCAAGATTATGACACTGATCCTGATTTTTGAGGCACTGGAGGAAGGCCGCATTGCTCTCGAAGATTCTGTGAGCACCAGCGCATACGCCAAATCCATGGGAGGCAGTCAGGTCTTTTTGGAGGAGGGTGAGATTCAATCGGTGGAGACCATGATTAAGTGTATTGTGATCGCCTCCGGAAATGATGCAAGTGTGGCGATGGCTGAGCATTTGGCGGGAAGTGAAAGCGAATTTGTTCGTCAGATGAATGAGAAGGCTGTCGAGTTGGGAATGACAGGTACTCATTTTGAGGATTGTTGTGGTCTGACGGATTCGCCCACCCATGTGACGACAGCCCGGGATGTGGCGATCATGAGCAGGGAACTGATCACTAGATATCCACAGATCAAAGCCTATTCCACTATTTGGATGGAAAACATTACCCATGTGACGGCCAAGGGGAGCAGCGAGTTTGGATTGGCAAATACCAACAAGCTACTGAAGATGTCCAATTCCTTTAACGTGACGGGACTCAAGACCGGTTCCACATCCCGGGCCAAGTATTGTTTGTCTGCAACGGCGGAGAAGGATGGGGTGGAATTGGTGGCGGTGATCATGGCGGCAGAGAATTATAAACTGAGATTTTCAGAGGCTCAGACACTGCTCAATTACGGATACCATAATTGCAGTCTTTACCGGGAAAATGACGAGATGAGGGAACCATTGCCCAAGATGCAGGTGAGAAACGGAGTACAGCCGGAAGTCTCATTGAAATATGGAGGAGAGTTTTCCTATCTGATGCTGGGCGGGGAGAGTAAGGATCAGATTGAGCGACAACTCATTCTGGAGGAGCGTGTGGAAGCCCCGGTACAGGCCGGTCAGAAGGTGGGAAGTCTCAATTATCTGATGAACGGAAAATCCATTGGGTCGGTGGATATCCTGACTGTTGATGCAGTGGAAAAGGCTGGGTTTATGGATTACGTCAGATGGATGTGGGATCGATGGAAATTAAGGTCGGATTCTGAACCGATTCATTAAATTTTTATGCTTTGCATGAAGAAATTGTGAAAAGCCTTTATTTTGTGGGGAAATCTTGCTATACTATGACACAGCGGTCTGATTCCGGGTCAAAAGCTTTTTGCTTGGGATAGACCGACGGTAAATTCGAAGGAGAGAAACTTATGTTTCAGAGAATGAGAGAACGCTTTGCGCAGTTTATGGTTGGTAGATACGGAATGGATCATTTTGGCCGCTTTTTGGTGTATTTCAGCTTGGCCCTGATGATCATCAGCCTGTTCTTTCCCAAATCAGTTGTCTATTGGCTGGCATTGGCTGTTCTGGGATATTCTTATTTTCGCATGTTTTCCCGGAACACAAACAGCCGTTACAGAGAAAATCTGAAATATCTGGAATATAAAAACAGAGTGGTTGCTTTTTGGCGCAGCAGAAATTTCGGAAGAAGCCGTACAAAGCAGGATCCCACCAAGAAGATTTTTAAATGTCCGGGCTGCAGACAGAAGGTTCGTGTCCCCAGAGGAAAAGGAGCGATTCTGATTACCTGTCCCAGATGTAAGACACAGTTCCAGAAGCGGACATAAAGGAGCAGTGATAAGGTGTTTGGATACGTAATGGTAAACAAGCCGGAGATGAAGGTGAAGGATTTTGAACGATATCATTCCTTCTACTGTGGTTTGTGTCATGAACTGAAAAAACTGTATGGGCCGGTGGGGCAGGCTACCCTGACCTATGACATGACTTTTTTGGTGATCTTACTGACCGGACTTTATGAGCCGAAGACCGAGGAGAGCAGCAGACATTGTGTCGTGCACCCGGTGGGTAAGCATCCATTTGCTGTCAATGAATACAGTGCCTATTGCGCAGAGATGAACCTGTTGCTGGCTTACTATAACAGTCTGGACAAATGGAAGGATGAGAGAAAGACAGCTGGATTTTTTGCCTCAAAGGTGATACAATGCAAATGCAGGTCACTGGAGCAGAAATATCCCAGGCAGGCTGAAGCCATCCGGACATCCCTGTCTCGTCTCAGTGAGATCGAGGCCGGAAAAGATGCATCCATCGACGAGGCAGCTGGCTGCACAGGGGATCTGTTGGCTGAGATTTTTGTCTGCCGAGAGGATGTGTGGTCTGAACGTCTGCGCAAGATAGGGTTTTATTTGGGCAAATTTATCTATCTCTGTGACGCGTGGGAGGATATCGACAAGGATATGGAAAAGGGCTTGTATAATCCCTTTGCATCCATGAGAGCACAGATGGCCGGTGATGATAGCCGATTTGATGAGGAATGTCTGGGGATTCTGCGGTCCATGATGGCGGAGTGTGCACTTCAGTTCGAGGCACTTCCCATTGTGGAGGAGGTAGATATTCTGCGCAATATATTATATGCCGGGGTTTGGGTACGTTATAGAGCCGCTTTGACAGAGAAGAGACAAAAAGAGAGGGTACATGAATGATCGATCCTTATCAGGTGCTGGGCGTGGAGCGCGGTGCCACTGACGATGAGATAAAAAAAGCATACCGAAAGCTGAGCCGTAAGTATCACCCGGATGCCAATATCAACAACCCCAATGCGGCCCAGGCCGAGGTGAAATTCAAGGAGGTCCAGCAGGCCTACGAGCAGATCGTTCGGGAGCGGGAAGGCGGAGGCAGAAGCGGTTACGGATACAGCTACGAAAACCGTGGATACACCTATCAGGGCAGTGGAGATGACGCGGTGAAGATGCAGGCGGCAGCCAATTACATCAATAACCGATACTATCGTGAGGCATTGAATGTGTTATCTCAGGTATCGACCCATGACGGACGTTGGTATTTCTTCAGCGCTCTGGCCAATGCAGGACTGGGGAATAATGTGCTGGCCAAAGAGCAGGCACGTCAGGCCCTTGCGCTGGAGCCGGATAACTGGGAGTACCAGAACCTGGTCAATCGGTTGGAAGGTCTGGGCAGCTGGTACAGCGACATGGGCAGTATGTATGGGCATACCATGCACATGGATCAGAGCTGCTGCAGCAGGGTTTGCATGGCATATATGTTGTGCAATTGTTGTTGTCTGGGCGGCAGAATGCCGCTGTGCTGTTGGTTGTAAAATGCTGGGTATCGATTTAAACCGGATGTTTCCTACGGGAGCATCCGGTTTCCTTTTGTCTGAAAAATGCAAAAAAATGCGGATAAACCGGGTAAGATTGAACGTTTCGTGCGTTGACATGATGGGCATAACCCTTTATAATAGATATAATTATCTGTTGAAGGAGTATACTTATGACATCACTGGTTGAGTGGTTTACCGTCACCTTATCCGATTATATTTCCAGAGAAATGGTGATTTTTTTGATTTCCATGATGCCCATTCTTGAACTGAGAGGAGGACTTTTGGCGGCCTCTCTGCTGGATGTGAGCATTCTGACCGCGATTCCGATTTGTGTGATCGGAAATATTATTCCGATTCCGTTTATTCTGTTGTTTATTAAGAAAATTTTGCAGTGGATGAAGAAGGTAAAGCTGTTTGCACCGATTGCCCTCTGGTTGGAGAAGAAGGCCATGGGTAAGAGTGACCAGATCAAGAAATATGAGTTCTGGGGACTGGTTCTGTTTGTAGGCATTCCCCTGCCCGGTACCGGTGCGTGGACCGGATCATTGATCGCATCTTTGTTGGATGTGGATATTCGTAAAGCCAGTCTGGCATGTCTGTTGGGTATTGCGATTGCCACCGTGATTATGTCATTTGTTTCTTATGGTTTGTTGGGAGCGATTATCAGCTGATGTTTGGATGGATGATCTTGGCGGTGATGTTTATCGCTGCAGTGTTTGGATTGATTCGATCTGCATATGAGAGAAATTGTCTGACGGTTAGCGAATATACCGTTTGTTCAGAGAAGCTGTCTCCGGAATTTGACGGAAAAACGTTGATTTTTCTGGCTGACCTGCACAATAAGTCCTTTGGCGAGAAAAATGTGCGTCTGCTGGAAACTATCCGGGGGATGAATCCGGATATGGTACTTATTGGCGGAGATACTATGGTGGCGAAAGGACAGATGAATTGTCCTTTGGAGGTGACGGCAGAACTGATTTCGGCGTTGGCCAAGAAATATCCGGTGTATTACGGCTACGGAAACCATGAACTCAGATTAAAGACCCTTCCGGTTTATGAGGAGATCCACCGGACGTTTCTACAGACCCTTCGGGCTGCCGGTGTGCGTATTTTGGATGACTGCAGCGTAAGCTTTCGTGGAGAAAAGGGGAGCCTGACCATCAGCGGACTTACGCTCACGAAGGAGACTTATCACCGGTTTAAGAAGCAGCCGTTGGAAAGTGGGTACATCGAGAAACGTATTGGCCGGGTGCCGGAAGATGATATGCGTATTTTGCTGGCTCACAATCCTCTGTATTTTGAGGAGTATGCCCGCTGGGGGGCTGATCTGACACTGTCCGGTCATTATCATGGAGGCACGATCATTCTGCCCATACTTGGCGGAGTCATGAGTCCTGACTACCACCTGTTCCCCAGACGATATCGCGGCAGATATGAGACGGAGGGAAAGACTATGGTGCTCAGCGGTGGTCTTGGAACTCATTCCATCAACATCCGTTTCGGAAACAAGCCGGAGCTGGCAGTGATCAGACTGCAGTGCAAATCCAGATAAACAATAAGATTCTTGACATATAGTGTTAAACAGATACTGTGAAAAGTTGGTAGAAAGAAATGAGCTTATCGGTAAAGCTGGAGGCGTTTGAGGGTCCGTTGGATCTGCTTCTCCACTTGATTGACAGAAATAAAGTTAATATTTATGATATTCCCATCGTTCAGATCACCGGTCAGTATCTGGAGTATGTGCAGGCTATGGATCACACGGATCTAAATTTGATCAGTGATTTTTTGGTCATGGCGGCGACTTTGCTGGACATTAAGTCCCGTATGCTGCTTCCGGCGGAGGAGTCTGAGGAAGAGGCGGAGGATCCCAGACAGGAGCTGGTGGAGCGGTTGCTGGAGTACAAAATGTACAAATATATCTCCGGCGAGCTGCGTGAACTGGAGACAGAAGCGGCTCAGTCCATGTACCGTGAGGGCAGTGTTCCCAGGGAGGTGGCGGAGTATGAACCGCCGGTGTCCATGGAGGAGTTGTTAAGTGGTCTCACTTTGGAAAAACTAAATGAGATCTTTAAGTCGGTAATGCGCCGACAGACCGATAAGATTGACCCGATCCGAAGCAAATTCGGAAAGATCGAGCGGGAAAAGTTCCGCGTATCGGATAAGATCCGCCATATTTTGAACTTTTCACTGG
>JAFOFP010000217.1 GCA_017387285.1 Lachnospiraceae bacterium | reverse complement strand
GGAAAAACCTGCCCGGGATCCCCGTGAGGAGACCAAGGGTCCTATCCTTCGTACCGATGTTATGGACATGAAGGATCTGAAACCGGGAATGATCTTAAGCGGAACCGTCCGCAATGTCATCGATTTCGGCGCTTTTGTGGATATCGGTGTTCATCAGGATGGACTGGTACACATTTCCCAGATGACGACCAGGTTTATTAAACACCCTCTCGAGGCTGTCAGCGTAGGAGATATCGTACAAGTACAGGTAATGAGTGTGGATCTGCAGAAAAAGCGGATTCAGTTGACCATGAAGATTAGTGGAGAAAATCAGTGATGAGTGATATTCAGAATATAGCAGCAGAACCTGCCATCGAAGAGTTGGAGACCGTTGCGGAGCAGGGAATGCCCCAGGATACAGAAGACGTGTGCGGTGAGGAAGAGAAAAAACTGACTGCCGAAGAAAAAATTTGGCAGGAGATTTATGAGGAGAATGGGCTCAAGCTGGAACTGAAGCTGACTCACATGGATCTGTACTCCTTTCTCCTGTATCATGCATATTGTACGTTCACCGGTGTGATCGGTATTCTGCTCAGCGTATATTGTCTGGTACAGGGAATTATCCAGATTGCCAATGAGTCTACAGACACGATGACTGCTGTGCTGTTGTTTATCGGAGTTTGGTTCCTGATCGTCAGTCCCGTCTCCATGTTAGGAAAGGCGGCTACCCAGATGAAGACAAACCCCTCCCTTTCCAAGCCGATCACTTATTGGTTTACGGAAAAAGGAATGCTCCAGGAACAGGGTGAAGTGCGTACCGGTTGTAAGTGGGAGATGATCACGAAAACAGTATTTTTAAAAAATATTTGGATTTTGTATGCGGGAAAGGTCAGAGGTACTATCCTGCCGGTAAAACAGTTTGATGGCCGTGAAGCAGAGCTGCGGGCATTGATCAAAGCTCATACGGGGAAGAGGAAAGCAAGATGAGAGTAGTCGAGTCACACAGTCCTGCAGAGACTTATGAATTGGGGCGCCGGATCGGACTTGGAGCAAAACCCGGACAGATTTTTTGCCTGAATGGAGATCTGGGCACCGGAAAAACCGTGTTCACGCAGGGGTTTGCAGCCGGGCTTGGCATCACTGAGGCGGTGAACAGCCCTACCTTCACCATTGTACAGGTCTACGATGAAGGCCGATTGCCTCTATATCATTTTGATGTATATCGTATTGATGACATCGATGAGATGGATGAGATCGGTTATGAGGATTACTTTTTTGGACATGGAGTTTGTCTGGTGGAATGGTCTTCACAGATTGAGGAGCTGATCCCGGAGGATGCGGTGCACATCGTGTTGGAAAAGGATCTGGAAAAAGGATTTGATTTCCGGCGGATCATCGTCAGTGAGTCTGAACGGTGATGAGGAGTGACCGACCGGCGAGGAGAATGGTTTAACAGGAAAGGAAAACAAATGAAGGTTCTGGGAATTGAGAGCGCATCTATGGTGGCTTCCATCGCCATGGTGGAAGAAGGAAATTTGATTGCAGAATATACGGTAAACCACAAAAAGACCCATTCGCAGACGTTGCTCCCGATGATCGATGAGATCGTCAGGATGACAGAGGCGAATTTGGATGAGATCGACGGGATCGCCATCTCTGCCGGCCCGGGCAGCTTTACGGGGCTTCGCATCGGATCAGCTACGGCGAAAGGACTTGGTCTGGCGCTGAATAAACCGTTGCTGCATATTCCTACGCTGGATGCCATGGCCTGGCAGCTTTGGGGGAGCGATGGGCTGATCTGCCCGATCATGGATGCAAGACGCGGTCAGGTATACGGTGGAGCCTATGATTGCTCTTCGGAGGAATTGCCTAAGGCGGTGATTCCTGCGGACGCATTGGATTTGAACGCGTTTCTTGCAAAGGTGCAGCAGGTCGTGCTGGATGAAGCGACACCCTGGAAGCGAGTTGTATTTTTGGGGGATGGAGTTCCGGTGGGAAAAGCTGTCATTGAACAGTCTTTGACATGCCCATATTGTTTTGCCCCTGCCCATGTAAACCGTCAGCGGGCAGCTGCGGTGGCAGCACTGGGTGAAATTTATCTGGAGAAGGGCTGGACAGAGGCGGCTGAGGAACATAGCCCCGACTATTTCCGGATGTCTCAGGCTGAGCGTGAGCGCAAAGAAAAAGAGGCGAGGACCAATGGAAATGCATGACCGAATGGTTCGTACGGCGGTGCTGTCTGACATGAGTGCCATTGCCGGGTTGGAACGGCAATTGTTTTCTGATCCATGGACAGAAGGTATGCTCTCGGATTGCCTCTGTCAAAACCATTATGCATTGTCGGTTTATGTGGATACCCTTCAAACCGTGAGAGGTTATCTGATTTCTACACATGTGGCCGGTGAGGCGGAACTGCTTCGCATCGGTGTGGATCCTGTTTGTCGAAGACAGGGGATTGGAAAGATGCTGATGGATCGGTTCGCCCAGTGGTGCGAGGAAAGGGAGACCCCTGATGTGTTTTTGGAGGTGCGCCAGTCCAATCACCCGGCCATCGCCCTCTATGAGCGATTTGGATTGGAAATTGTGGGCAGACGCAAAAACTATTACCATAACCCGGATGAGGATGCTGCATTGATGGCAGGGCGAGTGGCAAAATAGCCAACATCGGTTTAGATGGTTGTGGGCGTTGACAGGAATTACCTCATTCATGACAGCTGTTTGTCAGTATAATGTAGATTGGCTGAAATTCTGTCGTGGGACAGATGAAATATAAATTGCCACAGGAGGACGCAGACATGAAAAAAGAAGATACCTTGTTTTGCAACAAATGTGGGAAACGGATATTGATGGAAAATGGTCTTTTGAAGGAAGACTGTGTAAAAATAACGAAGAGCTGGGGATATTTCTCGGACAAGGACGGGAGACGTGATACGTTTTGCCTGTGTGAGTCCTGCTATGATGAGATCACCGCAGCCTTTGTTCTTCCCGTTCCGCAGGAGGAACAGACAGAGTATGTATGATGCTAGGGGGAAACATGCTTGCCCCGACATTTTTTATAGTAGGAGACAGATATGTTGGATGTATGTTTGTTGGGAACCGGAGGGATGATGCCCCTTCCTTACCGCTGGTTAACCTCTTTGATGGTTCGCTGCGAGGGAAGTCACTTGCTGATCGATTGCGGTGAGGGAACTCAGATTGCCATCAAGGAGAAAGGGTGGACGTTTAAACCCATCGATATTATTTGTATTACCCATTATCATGCAGATCACATCAGTGGTTTGCCGGGGATTTTGCTGACCATGGGTAATGCGGAACGGACTGAGCCCCTGACCATTATCGGACCCAGAGGACTTGAGCGCGTAGTGAGTGCCCTCAGAATGATCGCACCGGAGCTGCCGTTTCCAATCCGGTTTATTGAACTGACGGAGGCTGTACAGAATATTTCACTGCCACCCTACGAAATTACGGCCTTTCGCGTTAATCATAATATCGTTTGTTATGGATACACCATAGAATTAAAACGCGCCGGAAGATTTCAGGCAGACCGGGCAAAAGAGCAGGGCATTCCGTTGAAATTCTGGAATCCGCTTCAGAAGGGAAATACAGTCACCGATGGAGAGGCGGTCTATACGCCGGATATGGTCATGGGACCTGCGCGAAAAGGAATCAAGGTGACATATACCACGGATACTCGCCCTGTCCCCGTGATCGCCGAGCAGGCGAAGGATGCAGATCTGTTTATCTGCGAGGGAATGTACGGAGAACCCGATAAGGCGGAGAAGGCGAAGGAACACAAGCATATGACGTATTATGAGGCGGCTTGTCTGGCAAAAGCAGCCCAGCCCAAGGAAATGTGGCTGACCCATTTCAGCCCTGCCATGAACTATCCCGAGGACTTTGTGGGAGTGGCCAGAAAAGTGTTTCCCAACACCCATGTGGCGAAGGATGGACGTTCTGTGGAGCTTCGATTCGAGGAGGAATGATGATGGAAGAGAAACAAACAAAGGATGTTTTTATATTGGCCATAGAGAGCTCCTGTGATGAGACGGCGGCAGCTGTGGTGAAAAACGGCCGAGAGGTGCTTAGTAATGTGATTTCCTCCCAGATCGATCTCCATACCCTCTACGGAGGCGTGGTTCCGGAGATTGCTTCCAGAAAGCATGTGGAGAAAATTAATCAGGTGATTCAGGCGGCTTTGGATGAAGCGGGGATGACGCTGGATGATATGACAGCCATTGGAGTCACTTATGGTCCCGGATTGGTTGGAGCTCTTTTGGTGGGCGTGTCCGCGGCAAAGGCTATCGCTTACGCCAAGAAATTACCCTTGGTAGGCGTTCATCACATTGAAGGACATGTGTGCGCCAATTTTATTGCCCATCCGGATCTGGAGCCTCCGTTCCTCTGTCTGATCGTGTCCGGAGGACATACCCATCTGGTGATGATGGAAGATTATGGCGAGTTTTCTATTATCGGAAAAACCAGAGACGATGCGGCGGGAGAGGCATTCGATAAGGTGGCGCGTGCCGTTGGACTTGGTTACCCCGGTGGTCCCAAGGTGGATAAGGAAGCAAAGCTGGGTAATCCCAATGCCATCGCGTTTCCGAGAGCCCATGTGGAGGGCGCACCCTATGATTTCAGTTTCAGTGGTCTGAAATCTGCCACATTGAATTACATTAATCATGCTGCCATGATGGGGCAGGAGATCAATCGTCCTGATCTGGTGGCATCGTTTCAGAATGCGGTGGTGGATGCACTGGTCAGCCGTGCGGTGGCAGCAGCCAAGGAGTATGGCGTGGACAAGGTAGTCATGGCCGGAGGTGTGGCAGCGAACTCTGCACTGAGAGCGAAATTGTCTGAGGAGTGTGAGAAAAATGGATTGAAGAGTTACTATCCTTCTCCGATTCTCTGCACCGACAATGCAGCCATGATTGGAGCAGCAGCTTACTATGAATATTGCAAGGGCGTCCGCAGCGGATGGGATTTAAATGCCGTTCCCAATCTGAAACTGGGAGAGCGTTGATAAGAAATCAGATAAAGGACAACAAAATGATTACAACAGGAATCATTGTGGCTGCCGGTCTGGGCAGACGAATGAACAGTAAAATCGAAAAACAATTTTTGGAAGTGCATGAGAAGCCTTTGGTGTATTATGCATTGAAAGCCTTTGAACAGAGCAGGATTGATCAGGTTATTCTGGTCACCGGAGAGGAGAGCCTGGAGTTTTGTCGGGAGGAGATCGTTGACCGTTATGGTTTCTCAAAGGTGACGAAGATCGTTGCCGGTGGAAAAGAGCGGTATAACTCCGTGTATAATGGCCTTCGGGCAGCGGAGGGCAGTGACTATGTTTTGATCCATGACGGTGCACGTCCCATGGTGACGCCGGAGCATATTAATGAAATGATCTGCGCAGTGCAGGTTGAGAAGGCCTGTACCAGCGGTATGCCCTCCAAGGATACCATCAAGGTGACCGATCATGACGGATATGTTCAGTCCACGCCGGATCGTAGGACGTTATGGGTTGTTCACACGCCTCAGGCATTTTCCTATTCATTGATCCGGGAGGCTCACGAGGCATTTCAAGAGGACGGTTGTCACGAAGGAATCACCGATGATGGCATGCTGGTGGAGAATTATACAGATCATCCGATGAGAATGATCAAAGGAAGCTATGCCAACATGAAAGTTACAACGCCGGATGATTTGCCGTTGGCAGAAATCCTGTTGGCGGACCGCTGAGAAATCGTTTATCTTAAGTAGAAATAGGTACCTGCATAGGTGTATAAGTGGGACGTTGGGTATATATAAGTTGAGTTAATAAAAACCTGTTGAAAAATTTGGAATAAAGAATGGAAAAAAAGTGCTTTTTGTGCTTGACAGATATTTGAAATAGTGTTAAGATAGTCAACGTCTCCGCTTGAGAGATCACATGAGATAAAAAAGTATAAAAAAGTGCTTGACAATCTTTGACAGATGCGGTAG